>CAKZJW010000138.1 GCA_937120495.1 uncultured Oligoflexia bacterium | reverse complement strand
AATTTTTTTATGTTTTTACTAATTTTATCTATCATCTTTAGCACGACTGCAACGAGTCAGAACTTTTCAAATGAACACCTAGAGAAGTTAAAACAAAAAAAGGATATAAGTTTTCTTGATCTCGTCCATGAAAATAAAAACTGTCTTGAAAACAGCATTTGCTCTAAACAAAATGGAAAAAAGCTTGGCCTTTGGAAAAGATTAAAGCAAACTTCCTCTTATAAGAAAGTTGAAAAATTTAGAATTAAAAATGGTCTTCCTATTCAATTTCTTGTGAAGTCCACTCACGCTAAGCAGCTTGATCCCATTCTCTTTTCATCTCGCTGCCAAAACCACAATCTAAAAGATCAAGACAAAATTTTTAAAGCAATTATGTTTCTAAGAAATAATCCGAAAAATAAAAACATAGCACTTAGTTCGATTCACAATCACAAAACAAAACTCAATTACCAAGTTCCCTATGGGGATCAGCCAATTCTTATTTGGAAAAATAAAATTTTCTTTGTAAAAGACTTCGAGGGGATATTTTTTAATATGAGTATTGATACTAAAGGTAGATGGAGGGTCGTAAGTATCCCTCAAGATTTAATCAACAAGGCGCTAAGAGAAAGACAGAAGACTACATGTAAAAAAGTCATTAATTCAAACTCTTACTACCAAGGAAGTTATTGTAATAAAATCTGGAATGCAGATAGTAAGTCACTTAACACCATCGAACAAAGTTGGAGTTGTCCTTAGTTACCAGGAAAACTAAGCATCTTCATACCTTTAAAGCGTGCTCCCCGATTACAAATTGAAGTATCTGTTATTTCTCTTTGAAGGATAAATCCATCCGTGTAGTGCACCGAGCTCGATCTCTTTGCTACAACAAAGCTGTCAGTAAGAAAAATTCTGAACTTTCCTTCACTATTTTTTTGAGCGATAGATAGAACGATATTTATTTTACTGCCATTAGCTCTTGCATTAATTGATCTAAGCCTAGAGCCTCTAATAACGTACCTATCTTTTACAAAAGTATCACAGTAATCATTAAGATCTGTAGAGTCATCAAAGATAATATCTTTAATTGCAAAATCTGATGAGTGTTTATAGCTCATATTATTACCTGTACCAATAATACGGGCAGAGCTTTGAAACGAAGACTTTACTCCATTACAACTAATATCGACTCCTTCAAAACTAAAAGAGCTGTCACTGCTATTTGCATAATAATTATTAAAAAGACGTTTTTTACTTCTAAGAGCAACACATGCTCTTTCAATCAATCTTGCTTCAGAGTCATCAATTTTGTCATCAACAAGTGGATCAATATAGCCGTTTACTTTTTTTGATTTATTCTCTTCCTCTGGCACTTCACCACAAGATACAAAAAAGGCCATCATTGCGATGGCCATAAAGATATTAATTTTTTTCAAAGTTTAATCCTTTAATACAAATCGCTT
>CAKZJW010000137.1 GCA_937120495.1 uncultured Oligoflexia bacterium | reverse complement strand
CCACCAACAGTTACAATAAACTCATACTCACCTTCAGGAAGAACTTTAAAGAATTCTCCACCTCTAAATCCGTATGAACCTTTATCAATCTTTCTAGCACCCTGAATTTTCTTAATTTTTACAGTTCCATTTTTTCTTTTACTAGATAATTTGAAACCTGCACCTTGATGAATTGCTTCTGCATAAACAAGCATTGATTCTTTATTTTCTTTATAGAACTGTGGAATCTCAGAATACCTTGGCCACTTCTTATCACTTAATTCAATTGTAACTTGAAGGTCATTATGGAAAACATATGACCAGTCTTGCATTCCACCCTGAACAACATACCAGTCAGCTCCATTCGTAATACCATTATTAAACTCACGAGAAGTGTACATCGGTCTATTTTCTACTGAATATCTCGTTGATAGATCTTGAAGAAGACCATCAAAAGGATGACGAACACGTGTACTATCCCAAGGATAGTTTACGCAAACAGCTCCACCGTGAAAGTTAGCTGAAAGTGAAAATTGTCTGCTCGCTTGAAACTTCATCACAGCCTGAGTTTCAATCTCACGACCTCTGCTTGAACTGTTTTTTGCATTCCAGTTAGGAAAGTTTCTATTTAGATCAACATTATTTGCGTTACCACGTCTTCTTCTTTTAGAACCATCTGGGTTCATTGAAGGCATGATATAAATCTCAGTATTGTTAATTAAGTCAGTAAGTCTTTTATTCTTACCATAGCCTTCAAGAAGATCTTTTATAAGAAATTGAGTTAACTCTCTTCCTGTAATCTCATCTCCATGCATACTAGAGATATATTTAAACTCTGGCTCAGTCTCATCTACACTTACATTATCAGAAATCTTCATAACATAAAGATCTCTTCCTTGAACTGATTTTCCAATAGATTCAAGTTTTGCAATATTGGGATACTTTTTAACCATAGACTTTAAGAATTTTTCAATTTCTCCAAAGCTTGGATAATTTGCAGCTGTACTTTTACTATGTGAATGAGCTTTCATTTCACTAAAATCAACTTTCATATCGCGAAGCCAAGTTTTAATTCCATGAGGTCCATAAAGTTCAAAACCATTTGAATCCATATGGTCAATAATCATTTCTGGATGTGATTCTATTAAATTAACTAGGTCTCTATCGACACCGTTTACGTAAACTTCTTCTTCTATTTTTCCAGCACTTGCTAAAGCAAAAGACGATGCTAACAAGCCAGATAAAACAATCTTTCCTAGATTTTTCATATTCTTCCTTTGTAGATTTAAGTTACTTGTATACCCTGAGCAAAACTTTTATTAAAGCAAATGTAAGAAAATGATGACATTTTACAAATAAAACGCTCAGTTTTTCATCTAAGTACTTGGATTTACTTTATATTTTTAAATACATAAAGTCGGTTTCTAGCTGAATATGTAGCTAAATAGTCTTTATTTTCCTGTAAGAATCCAAAAACAGCTGACTGATCATAGCCAAGCTTAAACGTAGCATTTACGCCAAAGTCCATAGAATCGATATAGTGAAGCTCTTGCCCCATAGTTGCTACAGCAAAACCATTTTTCCATTTAACAACTGAGCTGATCCCGTTTTTAGATAAGTCTTTTTTCTGGAGAATCTTCCCATGCTTACTAACTCTATAAAGAGTTCCATAAACAGAGCCTACAATAAGCTCATCTCCAACTACAAGTGGCGTATGACCAACTTTAATATTAACTGATTTATTGATAATTCCATTTTTTGGATTTAAGAATTTTAAAGTACCATTTGCACTTCCAGCTACAAGCTCTTTATTGAAATACATAACAGGAGCATCAACATCAACAAACTTTAAACCCTCTGAAATTTTTTGTTCCCAAAGAACGACACCTTCAGCAATAGACAAAGCCACAACATTCCCATCTGCAAACCCAACAATAAGTTTACTTCCAAAAGGCAGAACCTTTGAAGCTCTATTAAGTGTTGTCGTAAAAGGAACACTTCTTTTATAACCCCAAATGATTTTTCCAGTCTGTGCATCTAAAGATACAATTTTGTGGTTTCGAAGATGAATATAAAGTCTTCCATTATAAACAACTGGCTCTGATTCAATAGGAGCACCTAGATCAATTGCATAGTTTAACTTACCCGTTAAGTAGTGACGAGAAAACATTCGACCACTCATCGTTCCATAGATAATATTATCTTTGAAGTTTGTGGCCATAGTATTAATAGCTTCAGATTCTTCAAACTCCCAAGCTGTGACACCTGTCTCAAGATCATAAGCGTGCATATTACCACTTAGATCACCTATATAAAGATGGTCTTCGTAGATGAATGGACTTCCTGTTCCTATAGGTAGGTTTCCAGAATTATACAAAGGATCAAGGTTTTTATTCCAAGCAACGTAGAAAGGATTAACGGCCCTAATCGGCTTTTCTAGCTTTGTTGTGATTTTTTTCGTCGATTTCTCTACAGACTTCTTTACAGAGTTTATAGAACTACAAGAAAATGCAAGTACAAAACTTAGTGAGATTAAAATCAGCTTCACAGATTTTCCTTAAAGGTTATTGTCTAGGTAAGTTTTTGAAAGTTTTGCAGCATCTGAATCAGCATATTTTTCCAGAACATACTTAAAGTTTTCTTTCGCTTTTTCTTTATTACCTTTCTTTAAATAAATACGTCCAAGATCTAAGTAAAGTTTCCCTTTAACAATATCAATTTTCGAAGCAATAAGACTTTCTAGAGTAGAAATAACTTTGTCGTGGTTATTTGCATCTTCATACAATGGTGCAAGTTTTAAACCAATAAAAAAGAACATATAAGAACTTTTAGAAAAATTAACCTGCCATGACTCTAAAAGAGACATCGCTTCAGTTGAATTCCCACCTTCGATAAGTTTATCAGTTGCTTGAAGTATAGAAGGTACAAGTGCACTCGTCCCTTTCACATGAGAAGGAAGCTCTTTCATTTTGCTTAAAAATTCGTCTGACTTTATTTTTCCTTCGTTAAAAGGAATAACAACTTCTTTTTCAAACGTGTAAGACTCAGTTAATGATTTCTGATAAGCCTTTTTAGATTGGTTGCTATAAAAAGAATAAGCAATAATAGCAACAACAAGAACTGCTCCAGCAATTAAAATCGGCTTTTTATTTTCATTAATCATATGTCCAAAATCTGTTTTATTAAGAGTTTGGTCTAGAGTTTGATCTAAAGTTTGCGTTTCATCAGTCATTTTTGTCTGCCTTTTATATCTTAGAATATTAATCAGAAAATTCTGTCCCAAAATCAATAAGTTGTCAAAGGATGAGCTCTCCAGTAGCATTTT
>CAKZJW010000136.1 GCA_937120495.1 uncultured Oligoflexia bacterium | reverse complement strand
GAGTATCCTCCACGTATTGCCATATACTTACGCACTGTCGTTAAAAAAGCTTCTAAGTATTTACTATCAAATCTAACCATAAGTCCTCCATTGCATGCAATTTATTCTCATGCAAGCTCCTAGAATTCTTATCGGAATGAAAATTAATTTCTTTATGCAATTTTATTTCTTGACGCAATGCATCGGGTATGCGATACTGGTTTTAGCAGATCAAACAGCTTGGAGGAAAGCATGAGAGACGTAATTGTAAATACAAATAATTCATTAATTACAGATACTTATACTCATGTAGTAGCTAGAATCTTCTCTAATATTTCAATTGAAAATGAGAATATTTCTGGTGGTAAATTTGAGGATGTTGTCTTTAAAAACGTAAATTTTTCAAATTGCACAATTCAAGCATCTGCATTTATTAAAACAAAATTTATTGGATGTACGTTTACAGATTGCAACTTTAGCTTCACAAAGTTCAAAAGTTGCATCTTGGTAGAGTGCGTGCTTGAAAATTGCAACTTTTGCATTACGAATTCCCTTAACAGCAGTTTTCAAGCATGTGCTTTCCAAGATAATAATTGGAAACTAGGAGCCTTTAGGGATAATAGGCTTACAGACTGTCTCACGGATGAGAATACAGCAACTCATATAAGCAAAAATGGCGAGAATACAAAGACTCTCTCTCTAATTAATAGTGATATCAATAACGAAAGCCCCGTTATTGAAGAACACTTCGCCATGGCTGCATAAACGGATTTTTTGCCTCTCAATGGATGAGATTGAACTAAACTTAAATAAAATCAAATACTTAAGGATGAACCTCGCAAGCAAGAATGCTTTGGCCCACCCAGGATACCTCTGAAACCTCAAAAGTTCCTACCTGGCTCAGTTGTTAACTGGGCCAGAGATTCTCTCTATAATATAGAGAAAAAAACTAACAAACAAAGCTTTGAATTATTTTCACTTAGATTGATATAAAAACAATAAGCAGATATAACTCAACGCAACAACAAAGAGGTATTATTATGACAAAGCTAAAATCTGTATTGCTTAACTTATTTCTGTTTTCTTTATTTTCGATAGTAAGCGTTGCGAACTCTCATGCTCAAAGCTACAGCCAAAACCATTCTTATCTTCTTACAGATACGGGTAGGATTCATACTGTTCGGGCTTACATGCCTGAAAGTAATTTTATTCCTCTTTTTAGTCCAGATGGATATTTCTTACTTCCAGAAATGATTGCATTCAAAAGAAGCAATTATATCTTAGATAAAGATAATAATATTTTTACAGTAGATGCTGATGGATATGTATATCAATACAACTATTCAACTGAAATTGGCTCTAAACTTAAAAATTTAGGTGGAACTTTTTTTACTACAAAGAGTAAAGAGCTTCATATCGTAAAATCTAATGGAGCGATTGAGACACTAAAGAAAAAAGATATTGATTTTGATAGCTCTCTTAAATTGTTTGGTGGTAATTTTATTCTAACAAGAAAAGGTACTGTTTATATTGTTGATTCTATAAACGGTCGTGTTATGTCAACGAACTTTACAATAAAAGCAAAAATCGTAAAAACGGTTGGAAATAACTTTCTAATTACAGAAGAAGGACAAGTTTACTCTTTTGGAATTAAAGAGGACGGATCTGTAAGTATCAAGACCAAGTACAGCTCAAACTTTAAAAGAGTCGTACGTAGTGGTGGAAACTTTTTTATTGATGGAAGTCGAAGAATTTATACGATTTCGACAGCTGGTGAAATTATCAGAGTTCTCAATCCTAAAAAAGATGTATTACCAAATAAGATCGGTACAAATTATTTTTCATATGCGAACGGTGATTTCTATATCGTTGACAACTATGGCGCGATTCATTTTTTAACTAATTTCGCAGAAAGAATTTCTACTACCAGTTATTAATATTTGTATTTTTTGGAACTTGAAACTCAAAGTCAGAAGCTTTGAGTTTCACTTTTCGATTCAAAGATTTAAAAACAAATACCGTTGGATTTTTCTCACCAACTTTAAACATTTTCATCTCTTTTATATCTGAAAATTGGCTTTTTTTATTAAGCTTATCAAACAATAACTCAACCTTTGTCATTTGAAGTTGATCCTGAGCCTTTGTGGAGAAAGACAGTGTTGCAGTATTTTTACTCTTTTTTGTCGTATAAATTTTATTATTACTCAGGCCATTGCTTAAAGCATCAAATAGTTTTGCGTAACAATATTTACTAGAAGACCCTATCTTTACTTCGCCCTTCTCTCCTTCAATAACTGGAGGGGTATAAAGCCAAGTCTTATTTTTATTACATACATAAGTACTATCTTCTACTTTTAAATAAACATTACTTGGAAAAAGATATTTAACAACAACATCGTATTTTTTAATTATCTCTTTATTACCCTTTTTTAGTTTAATCACTGACTTTGTTTGTTGTTCAATATCAGCATTAAATGAGCGAGGTAGAAATGACTTCGCCGTAGCGAAGTCTATAAGTGTATAAAATAAAACAATTAAAAGTGGAAGTCTCATTATAGTCCTAGTGAAGTTGAACAGATACTGCTTTAGAAACACCTGGCTCCTGCATTGTTACACCATAAAGAGTATCATTTAACTCCATCGTCTTCTTATTATGAGTAATCAAAATAAACTGAGACTCAGAACTCATCTCTCTTAGAAGTTCATTAAATCTTCCAACGTTTGCATCATCTAAAGGAGCATCGACCTCATCCAGTAAACAGAACGGAGAAGGCTTAACTAAGAAGATAGAGAAGATTAAAGACACGGCAGTCATGGCTTTCTCACCACCACTCATAAGGTTGATCGATTGCATCTTTTTGCCTGGAGGTTTAGCAATAATATCAATACCGCATTCAGTGCTATCAATATCACCAACAATATTTAACCTTGCTTCTCCACCACCAAAAATAATTGGGAATACTTTTTCAAATCTAACATTTACTTCATCAAATGCTTCTTTAAATCTAGATTTTGATTTTTCATCAATATGACTGATGGCCATTTCTAGATCTTCAAGAGACTTCTTAAGTTCACCCTCTTGAGTTCTTAAGAAATCATGACGAAGTTTTTGTCTGTCATAATCTTCGATTGCTTGCCAGTTAATTTCACCCAATCTATTAAGGTCTGTTCTATATCTTTTATATTTATCTTTCGATTCTCTAAGTACAGCTGGAAATCTTTTATCGAATTCATATGCTTCTTTTTCAAGTCGTTTCTCACCTTCTTCAGTTTCCATAAAGAAGATTGATTCAATATCAGCGAGCCCTTCAAGTTCATCACTATGAAGTTCTAAGTGAGCCGTTAGATTCTCTCTAAGATCTACTCTGTATTTATCAAAACAGTCTTTAACAAGAATCTCTTCATCAATTATAATTTGATCAACTTTCATGTTAAGTTCAACATTTGATTTTTCAACTGTGTTAATTGTCTTCGTAAGATTTTTAACTTCGTTTTCTCTCTCTTGCATACCTGTTAGAAGTGAAGTCAGTTCATCCCTTACAATGTTAAGGTAACTCTCCTTCTCACTCATAACTTCTGCTTGAGATTGGTTCGCTTCTTCAAGAGTTTCTACTGCACTTTCAGCTTCTTCAATTTCATTTGTGTATTTTTCAAGAAGCTCCATGTTTTGCTCAAATTTTTCATTATATCTATCAACCTGAGAAGTTGCATCTGTAATTTGAGATTTTAAACCATCTAATTGAGAAGTATACGTCTTTGCATTTGCTTGTAATTCAAGAAGTTCACTTCTTTCATTTTCAAAGCTAGATTTTATTTCTTCAAGCTCTTCTTTAGAATTTGAATATGTTTCAGTTAAAGATTCAAGTTTGCTTTCTAAAGATTCTTTCTTATTAAGCGTTGATTCTTCACTTTCTAAAAGCTCTAATTTAGCTTTAGATATTTCATTTTTTCTATTGTTTAAAATATCAAGTCTCTTCGAAGTAGAACCATAGCTTGATTCTTTAGAATCAAGAGTCGATTTTAAAGAAGCAAATTTAGTTCTAAGTTCACCTAAGTCTTTAGACATTGAATCAAAAATAATTTGATCTTCATCAATCTTAGCACTTAAAGCTGATACCTCTTCTTCTAGTGCATCAAGCGTTACTTTTTTCTCATCATATTGTTCTGTTAATTCATTAATTAGATTATTTCTTTGAACAACACCTAGGCCTTGATCCTCTGGGCTTCTAGCTGAAAGAGAAATTCCATTTAAAGATTTTGTTAAAACAATAGATCCATCAAGAGAAATTAAACCTCTAAAACGAATATCATTAGATATTTTTAAGGCCATATCAGCAGTTAAGTCTTCTGCAATATAAAATCCATTAAAGAATTCTTTTAATTTAGAAGAGAATTCAACATTATTAATTTTTAAAATATCTTCAATAGCAGTAACGTTCTTTAAACCTTTAAGTTCTAATCTCTGTGCTGTCTCTTCTCCACAAAGCTCAATTCCGCTATCTGGCTGGATAAAATCAAAAGACTTATCAGTATTATTTGCGTACCAAGTACTTAATGATTCATTTGCACCATCTTTATTAATTAACGAATCAAATGATTTTTCAAATAATGTTTCAAGAGCTTTTGCGTATTGAGATTCACATTCAATAAGATTCCCAAGAACCTCAAAACTTGCATCGTTCGCTTCTTCAATAAATTTAACAGCACCCTCTTTTGCACCAACTCCAGATTTATTAACATCAATAAGAGATTGGCGTTTAGATTCTATTTGAATTACTTCTTTAGAAAGCTCACGAAGAGCTTGGTCTTTTTCTTTAAAAGAAGACTTTGATTCAACTAAAGCGATTTTAATTTTTTCAAACTTTTCTTCAAGGTCAATTAGACCCTCTTTTGCTTCTTGAGTTTGTGATCTCAAGTTAACTAATTCATCAGTATGATCAGCAGAACTTTTTTCGATCTCTTCAATCTCAGCAATTATATCTTCAAGATTTGCTGAATACTCATCCATCTTTGAAGTATTTTTAAATACTAATTGATCCATTTCATTAAATTCAGATCTAGAAGTTTCTAGTTCAGAGCTTAAATCAGAAATTTCTTCTTCTTTTGTTTGAAGGCGTTCTTTTAAGTCTTCAACTTTTTGTTCTAATTCAGAAAAGTCCATTTGATCATAATTTTGCTCTTCTAGATCAGAAAGCTTCATTTGAAGTTCTTCAAGTTTTTCTTTTCTATCAAGAATATCTGTATTTAATTCTTCGTTTTCACGATTTCTATCATCAATATGTTTTTCTTTGTCTGCTCTTGTATTTCTTAAGTGCTTTAATCTTTCCTCACTTGCAGCAAGCTCTTTTGCCATTTCATTATATTCGGCAGACAGACCATCAATCCTCTCCATAAGATCAGTCTTTTTAATTCTCTCATCTTCTAAAGCAAGCTCTAATGCGTCCTTTTTAAGAACTGATTCTTCAAGATTTGTCTCATTTGTAATCAAAGTTCTTTTTGCATTTGTGTAATCTGTTAAAAAATCAAATTCTTTATGAGAATCAACAATTAACCCGTGATGCTTAATTCTATCTTTTAATCTTTTTGCTTTTTCAGCTTTTTCAGATTGTTTTTCAAGCGATTTTAAGTTTTTATAAATTTCAGCTTGTAAGTCTGATAAACGATTTAAGTTAACTTGAGTTGCTTCAATTTTTTTCAGTGATTCTTTTTTTCTAATTTTGAACTTTGTGATACCAGCAACTTCTTCGATCATCGTTCTACGTTCTTCAGGTTTTGCTTGAACGAGTCTATTGATTTCACCCTGAGCAATAATTGAATAAGACTTTGCTCCGGCTCCAGTATCCATAAAGACTTCATGAATATCTTTTAGTCTCGCCGGAAGGCCATTAATTCTATATTCAGTCTCGCCATTTCTATAAAGCTTTCTCGTAAGACCGATTTCATTTGGTTTTGTTACTTGGTTTCCAATATGAATATGTTTACCAGTATCATTTTCTAAAACTAAAGTTACCTCAGCAAAAGATCCTGGTGTATATTTTGATGAACCTGCAAAAATCAGATCCTTCATTTTATTACCACGAAGATGTTTTGCGGATTGTTCACCCATTACCCAAAATAAGGCATCAACGATATTAGATTTACCACAGCCATTTGGCCCAACTATTCCGGTAATCCCATCATCAAATTGAATTGTTGTTTTATCTTTAAAAGATTTAAATCCCTGTAAGTGCAGACGTAATAATTTCATACGAATCAGTCCCTCTCAAATGTCTTTTTTGCGTTGTGTGTGT
>CAKZJW010000135.1 GCA_937120495.1 uncultured Oligoflexia bacterium | reverse complement strand
ATTATTAGATGATGTATCGATAGTCGAAGAGGAAGATAGATCTACAAATAATAAAAATAGACGTGAAAAAGAATCACCTGTTGCTCAAGAGTTGTTAGAAGCTTATAACGAGTATAAAGAACAAGAGGTTCAAGATAAAATAAACGCACTTGCTAGTTTAAGGCTAAAAGTACAGGAGTTTGAAAATAAGGCATTAACAAGACTTGAAGAGAATTATAAGAGAAGATTACTTAGAGGAATGAGTTTTTCTTATGATGGCAGAAAGATTGAAACGGATGGATTATTAGTATTTGAAGCGACATTAATTGTTATTGAAGTTAAACTAGTTACAAAGGTTAACTCTAGAATCGTAAATCAGATAGTCCGTATGAATAAATATCTACAAGAAAATAGAAATGAAATATCCCATCAATTGAATACTAGAATAATAGAAACAAGGGGTGTCTTAATCGTTCCTGAAGGGACCCAGTTTATAGGCTCCTCCAGACAACAACTAGAGTCTAGTATGGTGGACGTTCTTTATTTTAATGCAAATACAAATGAGATGCATAGTTAAGAGAATGACTCCTCTCCGATATCAGACATACGCATGATTAAGCCAGTCCAAAGCTCCTCAGAAACTCTACCCTCATCATGAAGTTTTTTGACTGCAAGGTAAGGATTTGGAAGAGCCATTGCTGAAAAGTTATTCTTTTCAAGGATAAAGCCAAGTTCTTTTAATAAAGCTAGTTTTTTCTTAAAAGTACTTTCTGCTCTTTGGCCAGTATGACCTGACTCTAGAGCTAGAGAACTGATATTTAATTCCTTTAGGTAATATGACTCATAAGATCTTTGCCACAAAGTTAAATATACTTTTGAAGGTGGTGAGCCAGTACAAAGGTTGTCCATTATATTCATAATAAAGACAATCCCTCTTGGAACGTTCCTCCAACCATCGTTTATTTTTGAATGCCAGACTGACTTTTCTACCTTAAGCTCTGGAAATAAAGTGTTACGTTCTTTTACGTACTTTTTCATTATTTTATCTGCTGAACTTCCCATTATATTCTCCTAAAAATTGAATGAGTAAATAAAAGAGGCTGACTAGGAAGTGCTTTGGACACAACTTCTGCTGGATAGTTTAAAGCTTAAGCATCACCGGTTGGAATGGTTGGCTTTTTTACTTCAAGTGCTTCTCAACATCAGCCTCATCTATAAATTAGCAGTAAAGCCTAGTAATAACAATGACTTAGGTGTTTTTATTCACTTTGAAGTCAGTGCTATAGCTCTTCATCTTAATATGGCAGAAGGTACCATACAATACAACTCATGTTTTGAGTTGAAGTAGATGTTACACGGCAACTTTGTAATGTTTTGAAATTAAAGAACTTTTTATCGAGGTGTAGTGCTCTAAGTGATCTAGAGTGATCCAATAGTGATCTTTAGTGCTCTAGTGATCCATAGTGGTCGTAACGCAGTGTAGACATTGCATTTACTTAAGATCTATATTTGAGGAATTTATATCAAAACTAACTACGATTCTCAACCTCAGTAAATAAAATCCGATACGAATAAATAATCTCATTATTTTTACGGAGGCCTTATGGCTATTTTTATTGGGTTTTGTGTCGTGATTTTTATCTTGTATGCGATAGGTGCAGCGATTAATAGCCTAAGCTCAGGAACAGGAGTTGATGATAAATCATATAGTGTTGAAGTCCAATTTTCATGTGATGACATTTTAGACGGCAAAATACAGACAGGAAAACCTAGGATTGAATACTTAAAGAGAGGTGGGGTAAAAAAGATAACGATACCTGTTTCATTTAAGGAGATGAACTTATCAGCCCTTTTAGTTTTAAAGAAATTAAAGGGTGGAAAGAAAAAAGGTAAAAAGAAGAAAAAATCATAAAATGCCAATAATAAATGACAATTAAAGATAAGAGTTAAGCCCCAAAATCGTAATGATTACTAAGGCTTAACTCTTTTTTTTGTTTAAACGACTAGTAAGACGATAAAATTATAAAGACTTAAAAAGAAAACAAAAGAGAAAACTATGAAAAACGTATTCAAAAGATTAACTACCGGTTTTATGTGTTCAGTGATGACATTGAGTTTTATCCTGATGCCAATACCAAAAGTTAGTATTTCATACGCTGCTGATACACCGAGTGAGGAAGAATCTACGGCTTCAAATGTTTATCAACCTGGTGAAGAGCTTACAAAGGCTCAACAGACAGCAAGTTTTGAATCATCTGCTAGGTATAAAGATGGCAAAAAAGTTTTATTTTTAGGTGAAGGAATGATTGAGCAATATATTGTTGCTCTTACTGGTGTAGTTCTAATTAATGCTCTTAATTGGAAGCATTTACATAAATATAACCCAGTAGCATACGGTAATGATTGTCCAACAAACTTTGGAGCTAAAATTGGTATACCAGTTGCTGGAGTATCAGGTTTAGCAAATGTAATTGGTGATCTTTCTGCAAATATTAAGTTTAGAAAATTAGCTAAAGGTGCAGCTGATGCAAGCTTTGCCCCAGAGCCAGGAGCGACAGGTAATGACTTTTATAAAAATTTAAAAACGGCAAATAAACAAATTGAAGCATTTGATAAGTTAATTGAAATCCTTAAAGGACAGAAAAAAGCTGTAAGACTTAAGAAGGGTTTTGCCCTTGCTGCAACAATTGGCTTCGGAGTATCAGCAGGAGTTGAGGCTGCAAATATGATACATATGGCCTCCATTTGTAGTGGTGAAAAAACAGCGACGGTTGCTCAAACTACTGTACAAACAACAGAGCTCACAGCAGGTACAACAGCTATAACTACTACGGCTGCAACTCCGCCATATGCGTTTGCTACTCCCTGTGCAAATGCTGAAGGACAACTTATTGCTCTTGAGGGAAAAGATAAAGTTCAAACAGGTTTAAACCTTGCAATGGGTGGTAAAAAAACATTGCAAACCTTAAAAGTAGCAAAGAAAACGAAAGATGGTCTCACGTTTATTCAAAAACTTTTAAAACTAACTGGAAAAAAAGTAATGAGTACTGGTTTTGAAGTTGGTGTAGAGCTTGGTTCGAAAGCTCTTGATATTGCAGCTGAAAATGCGGATGATTTACTTGCAACTGCTGAAGCAGGCGCAGTCGTTTCTCAGTTAATTGCTCATAAATCTCAGTGTCTAACAACTGACACAGCTGTGATGACTTGTGCTCCGGCTGCGGGAGTTGCTCTGAATTACACAGCAAGTTCTTGCACGAATCCAAAAGATGGTAAGTTGTGTTGTGGTGGTCCTGGAATTAATCTACAACTTGAAACCTATTTAACAACTGGTGGTTTAGTGAGTGCAAATGTATTTGCTCCAGTAAAACAAAAATTGATTGAAACGACTAAAATGACACTAGTGAAAAAAATAGTTAAGCAAATTATAACAGAGCTAATAGGTGTTCCTCGATTTTTGATTCCAAAAGATAAAATAACACTTGGATCCTCAGGAACATTAAAAGTTCAGGGTGTTCCAACTCCTCCTGGTGTTGCATATGCTAAAAAAGACGTTAAAGTAATGAACCTATTTGGTAACGTTACAGCTTCGAATTATTCACCGACTTTATCTCCTCAGAAGGTAAAACAAATTGAAGATTTGAAATTCTTTATAAATAATACATTTGAATACAATATTAGAAAATTAGCTCTTGAAAAATTTTCTGTAGAGAAAGATAAATCTGCAAGATATAATCTTGCTAAATTAAGAGAGCAAAACAGAAAAGTGGATAATGTGCTTCATGCATACTCAAGTCTTTTAGATAAACAGTTTTATAATCTATACAATTATGGTGAATTTGATTCATCATCGAGTGCATTTCAAAATCTAATTTCAAGCTTATCGAATCTACTTATCCCTAGAGCAGAGGCAGGTTTTGGTGGAATCTTAGTAGGAGCGGGAATGGATATGCTTGGTAAAAGTGTTGATGGCCCTTGGTCTGAAGTCTTAAGTCTTGGTGGTAGAATAATTCAACTTCAGGGAATGATTGGTAAGTTTATGAAAAGAACAGCTCTGACTTCACCTCTTGGTAGAAGTTTAACTTGGGTTGCGATGAGTGCTTTGTCTAAAGTGTCACATGGAATGGCTAAAAAGACTGAAAAGGATATAGATAAGAATCTTAAAATTGTTGAAGAAGAAAAAAAGAAATATAAATTTTCAGCGAAAAATACTGGTGTTGTTGATGGTGGAGAAATTCTAGACCTTGAAGCATACGTTCCACCAGATCTGCAAAACCATAACCCAGTTCTCTCTGAAAAAAACTGTGTTAAAAAAGCTACTCATGGCTTTGCACCTACTACATGTGATAAAAAGCAACCTGAAAAAGACTTTAAGGTGGCTGGGTTACAAGTAAGCGGGGCAAGTGGTGCTTATGTGAATGGAGCAAATATGCTTTCGGGTCTAACTACTTTGGGTGCCAATAATTCAATAAGTGCTGATACGTTCTCTGACAGTAAAATGGCTAAGATGGAAAGTGCTTATAATGCAATTAGAGCAAAAAATGACAAGTTTAGAAAACGATTTGATGATATGTATAAATCAGCAGCTAAAAAAGACAGGAGTGTAAAGCTTCCAGGTATTCAGTCGGCAGTAGCAAAACTTAGAAAAGATATCTTAAAAGGTTCAGCTTCTCAAAATGGATTAAGTAACTTTGGTTCTAATCCTGTTGCCAATTCTGCTCCGACGGAGAAAAGCTCTGAATCTAAAAATAGTGAAAAAGTTGCTTCAATTAATATACCTAAACCGACAACACCAAAAGCAGGCGGAAGTATTGATCTTGGTTTTGATTCTGATGACAGCTTAGTAGATGATGCTCTTGCCGATGATGGCAAAAAAGATACGATCTCGATTGATGAATATATTGTTAAGCAAGATACGATTAGTAAGAAAAAAGATGTTTCTATCTTTAAGATACTCTCAAAGCGATATCTGATTAGTTATCCAAAAGTGTTGGAAGAGAAAAAATAGCTCTTCATACCTATGTAAAATATTCTTAAATAAAGTCATATAAGCTCTTCTTTGATAGAAGAGCTTTATGTATTTACTGCTACTTATAATATCTATTCTAAGCCCTCTGAGCTTCGCAAATAGCCTCTTTACTGTTGAGATGGATCTTTATGTTGATCACAGGGAATATGGCCAAGATAAAGCGATTAAGTATCAAATCGTTCACAGTGTAGGTCCTAGTATGAACAAAGTTCGTGCTGGGCTGAGATCCAGTTTAAACTATAACTATTCTGTTAGTGATCTAACCTCAGTAGATAGGGGATCCTTTATAAGGACTAACTACAAGCTGAGAGTTGAACTTCTGCTTGAAAACAACACAAACCCTCACAATATGAATCTTATATTTCCAATAAACCCAGAAATAATTTTTAAAAAAGCATCTCGCTATAGAGGAAAGTGTGCAAAGTCTGGATATCGAGGCAATGCAAGAAGTTTCTATTGGGCCTGGAGTCCAAAGGTGAGAGGTTGTAAGCTAAAAGAGAATATTGACTATATAAAAGTTAAGCCTGTTGTCATCGAAAAGAAGAATGATTTAGACAATCATTTAAGCTCTGAGTTTCTTGTTAATGGAGAGTATCATCTTTATTATTACTACGGATCTGATTATTTTTCTTTAAGACGATTTGGCTTAGCGGGATCAGCATATGCAAGCTTACAAAAAAAATTAAAAAAGAGGGGATTCCACTCAATAAATACAGCTTCTTTTAAATCAAAAGCATTAGAGAAGCAAAATATTACTAGTAATTTAAAAATTTATAGTGGTGAACTCAATGGAGCGAAAGCTTTTGTCTACATGATGCTTGGTAATTCAACAGAGCATACGCCAAGAGCGAAGAAGGAATTTTTTCTTTTTACAAAATATGCTTTAGAGAATGGTAGTAGTTTTACTTACTCGGGCCATGCGGGACTTGGATCTGTCTTTAATTTAGACCTTCAAGAAAAAGAATATCAAATGAAGATTAATTATAACTTGAATCAAAAGCAACTTGTATTTCTTGATGGGTGTAATACCTTTTTTTATTCTTCAAACTTTTTCTTTCGAAAAAAATATTTAAGTAACTCTCTTATACTTGTTTCAAATGGCTTAAGTATATCTACAAAATTTTACAAGCAAAGCGTGAATACTGTTTTTGATATACTAGGAGTGAAGTCTTTTACGAATAAGGACTTAGTTTTTAAAATTAATTCTTTTATGAAATATCAAGGTGCATCTAAAGATCAGTATGCACTTGTATATGCTCTTTCTAACTAAGAGAGGCGTCTAGAGATCTCTTTGCTTCTTTTCTCTTTTTAGCATTTTCAAATCTTCTTTTATCATCCTCAGTTTTTGGATCAACCTTTGGAACAGCTACTGGTTTACCAAACTCGTCTAGTGCAACGAAAGTTAGGTATGCTTTTGTTGTAGTTCTAACTTTTCCAGTATATGGGTTTTCACTTTCAACCTTGACTCCGATAACCATTGAGCTTTTTCCAGCGTAATTTATAGAAGCCTTTATAATCACATGATGGCCTACTTTTATAGGGGAGATAAAATCTATATCAGAGATATTAGCTGTAACAACTGGGTTGTTGCAGTGTTTTGTAGCTACCATGGCACCAGCAATATCTATCCAGGCCATAATCTTTCCACCGAAAATAGTTCCATGGATATTCGTATCCCCGGGCATTACCATCTCTCTCATTTGGATTTGACTTTCACTTGGACTTTTAAGAACACTCACTTTTATTCCTTTTACTCTAGACAATAAATATTATTATTCCACTTATAGCCTCGATTAAATGTATTGAAACCTGCTGGATCGCCTATATTTACTCCATTATCATTAATACTATCAACAATACTAAATACTGGAGTTGCTGTCGTTGATATCCCCATGCTTCCTCTTGGCTCAGCATCGTATGGTCCAAATGCTCCACCGGTAGTGTACTGATTTGTAGAACAGAATTCTTGAGCAAGGCTTTGAAGCTTATTAATTACTTGTGCTGAAAATAATGGAGCTCCTGTTTTTTCGTCAAAGTCTTCTTCAACTAGGGGATTGTCTAAGTCATCACTCATCCCTTCTCCAGAGACAAATTTATTAAAGAATACATTTAAGTTTGTTCTTGGTGGTAGCATACATTTTGCTGGTCCGTTATTTGAATTAGAATTAGATGAACCCGGAGTCATTGCAAAACCTGAACAACAGGCTGATGCACCTTGTGTATTTAAATCAATTTCAGATCCAAGAGGCTTACAACACATAAAATCGTTTGCTGCAAAAATTGGCTCGTGATTTAAAAGTTCACTAGTAGTTATAAATGACTTATTAACAGATTCATATTCTAAATGACCTACACTCGTAACATCTGTTTTAAACGGTTTTAAATCGTCATCATCTACTTCATGTGTAAGGGGATGAGCATTAAATGTATTAATACTTTTAATTTCATCTTTGAAGATACCAGGAACTATCTTTTGGTAGTTATCACTACAGTAAAGAGGATCGTAAGTAACTTGCGGAATACCGTTTAATTCTAATTTTGATAATCTTTCAAGATAATAAGTTGCATTACCCATCTGCTCAATTGCCCGTCTGTGATCAAGAGCAGTCCCTTTTTGTTCGCCACCTGCAAAGATAGGTGTGTTATCATCTGTTGAAGGAACGCCACCAGGGATCATTTTATTCTCCCAGCGTGCTCTTCCTGGTGTATCAAACTCAAGAAAGAAACTTCTTTTATTATCACCATACTGATCTTCATCATCAACAATTGACCATTTATAACTAATCTTTAAAATTCTATTTAATCTATCGTACATCATACAACAATCAGCTCCACCAGCAGCGTTATCACAAGCAGTAATAAAGTCTGTGTTTGTATCAATAGGGTATCCAGGATTTGTGATCCCACACCATGGGTCAGATGGATTACAACTTGGGTTCGTATCTGGGTATATTTCAACACATTGTGAGCTTGGATTTCCTGAATCAAATTGACTCGTTGTAATACTTTCCATTGTCACTCGTAAGTCTGAAGACTCTTTAGTTGATTGAAGCCCTGGCGCAACAACTGGATCTTGTAAAGGTAGAGTTGAGCTAGAGTTTGGCCATGTTATAAACGAAGGAAGTCTTACATTTATATGTTTTCTTCCAGCATCATCTTGTTCTTTGTCCCAGTCTAGCCATGTTTGAATATCTGTATCAGCTGATAAGAGATATGAAAATGCATATGGATTTTGAGACCATGAAAATGATCCATCCATTAAAGTTGGATCAGAGTGAAGAGGTACTCTGTTCAAATCCCAATGTGGAGCAGGCTTTCTGACTACAGCTGAAACTGTTCCAAACTCTTGCTGAGAACAACCTGATCCTGCTAAAGTTGGATCAAGACAAGTATTTTGTGAATCCTGACTGTTTTGTGCATTTGTTAATCCAAAGTATTCAGGCGTGTTTGTATTAACTAGAGGTGACTTGAAGTTCAAACATCTAAAGTTATTCACATCAATATTTAATCTATTGATGGTCCAATTATTTGTTCCATCTGCAAACTTTCTAATCCATCCGCCACCACAACAAGTTTTTGAACCTGTTTCGTTGATAACCTTCCACTGCTTACCAGATAAAATATTTCTAACAGCAGGATCAGCACTTCCAATAGTAGAAGTATCAGCTGTAGGGTTGGCCAGTGTGCTAAAGCCAGTATTTGGGTCAATATCATTTTCTAGGATACTATATCTTGAGTATCTATTTTCATCATATGGAAAAATACTTGCAAGTTTTCTTGTATCAAGGTTTGTCGTTTCATCAACACCAGGAACTTTCTCAGTGTACATAGTGATACCTTTACCAACTTCACGACAACAAACGTTCTTTCTAATATTGTAAGTATTAAAATTTGGAGAGTTAATTGTGATAGGCTCATCTTCACCTTGTCCACATACTAAATTTTCTTGCCAATATTTTTTCTCCGCAGCATTTCCAAAGAAAGTAGGGTTTAAAATATCAACTAAGTCTGAATGCTTATAGTTTGGAGAACAATCAAGATCTGTATTACAAACAGAGCCAGCTCTTCTAAAACATGCATCACGAACTAGAGTAGGTTCAGTAATTGTATGAGAACTACTTAAAGGTTTTGCTTCGATTCTATCAAAGGCAGAATTCTCTGAAAGAGTATTTGCATCAGCTCCTGGAAGCAAGTTTGCTGTATAGTCTATGGCCTCAAGACCACATGCATTTTGAGAGTTTGCTTTTTTCGACAATACTTCAGCAAGATTTGAATCAGTCATTGTAAAGAAATCATTTTTAAATTGAGTGTAGTTTCCATCATCATCAAGAACTGGACAAGAAGTCGCTTTCATAAGACTTAAGAACGATGAGTTACAACTTCCAATTTGAGAAATAAAATCTGTTCTCGCTTCTGGGTCTTTAGCAGTATGCTGATCAACAGGTTTCCAGTATCTAGATCCATTTGTTCCACTTGCGTAAACTTCTGGTAGTCTTTTTCCTGGACGACATAAACCAACATCATTTGTTGCTGGGCTCGTTTGTTGAAAGTTTTGAGTTATCGTCGTTTTAATATCATCAGTAAGTGTTGATAGTGGAATTGATCCATTTGCTAAGTAATACTTAGGACGACCTAAGATATTTGCTTCCTGTCCAAAGAGGTGATTGTTTGGTTCAGGAATATTCTGTAGAGCTGTTGCAAATCTTGAAACTTCTCTATTAAATACTTCTGTCTCATCAAGGTCAGCACAATAAAAATTTGGTGCACATGCTACAGATTTTCTTAAGCCTTCATCAGTTATCGTTGTGTAGTTTTGCTTACAAGGAGCACCAGCACCTCTGTAAACACATTTTTTACTACTAGCACCTGGAGGCAATTGTTCTTGATTTAAGAGGCTTAAAATTGATCCTGTTCTTGAGTCGTTTGCAATTTCTTTTGCACCCTCAACTGAGAATCTAGGCCAGTTTGTTTTATAATTATTAATATCTGCACACACATATTCCCATCCAAGCTGAGTGATACAATCTGTATCAGTTTCACATCTGTGACTTCTTTGACATTGAGCTGCTTCATTTTGAGCAGGGTGGTTGATACTTAGTGTTTCGTTATAATCATAGTGAGCACCAGTTGTCATAAAGTCCCATTCTTGAACTGTAACTAGGTGATCATTTGGATTTGCTAAATCTGCAAATGGCGCATTGATTGCTAAGTATAGTCGAGTAGAAGTAGACTTTGCAATTCTACCTTTTCCTACAGCAAACCAACTAACACCATCAAATGATCCAATAAGGGCACCTTTATTAAACCCAAACCAATCTCTTTGATATCCATTAACATACATTGCAGCCTGAGTTGTCAGACGATTCTTTCTCTGCTCTTTAGCTGTTAAACCATTTGAATGTGAAAAAGGAAGCATTGTTGGTGGAAGCCAACACGCTCTACCAAAAATAGTATCTTCATAGTTACCAAAAGTCGTATTTGATCCCCATGCATCTCTTTTAGTAGTGTTACCAATTGATCTAAGACCTACACCTTGATTTGTAACTGGGTGAGCAGAAAAGCTTGGGAACCAAGAGTCTTTTGCACAACTAGGACAAGGAGTGTAGTAACCTTCAATTGTTGCAATATAGTATTGCTTATCAAATTCAATATTTATAATTTTTGCCGGAATGGCCTTTGTTAGATTAACGTTCATTTGACCAAGAATCGAGTTCATATTCCAGTCACCATTATCTGGAAATAGATTTGTATTATCTAAATATTTAAACTCAGCTCCTTCTTGTTTACCTTCAGCTCCAATTGGAAGATCGGCTGGGTCAATAATTTCAATATCCTCACCGTTATTTGTATTTTCATCAAAGAACCTATGCGGAGCTGTCTTTGAAGATACTAGAACTTGTAGATCTTGGAATGGTAAATCATTTGGATCAATTTGTGGTGCAATACACTCTATGGACTGAATCCCTGTTATGTCTTCTAGACTTGTTACTTCTTTTAAATTTTGAAGAGAGTTGTCTCCCATGTATTGAACAATATTTGCTAGCGTAAATATTTCTGATTGATCAGCAGAGATCGCTTTGTATGTATACTTAGGACAGTGAGCTACCATATCATTATATGTCGTCTCTGAACATCCACAATTTTCATAAAGTCTCATCATTACTTTTTGGTAATGCATGTTTGGCTCTTCTACTGGGTCATCAGCTAGCTTACATACTTTATAAGAACTTTGCGGTAGATTTAAGTTCATGGGGTCTGTATGGAATGGATCAATATCTGTATTCTCTTTTAATTCTTCAATACAATAGAAATCCTGAATGTTTTTATTAAGTCTTTTAACAGCATCTGAAGTAGGGTCATCAGGTCCACCATCAGTATTACCATCATTGTCATCAGGAACTTCCTCTAGACATACGTAATAAAAATGTGGGTAGCTTTTGTACCAATTAGGATCAGTTAATTTTAACTGTTCAGCTAAATCAAACTCAGCTAGTACAGCTGGCGTATAATTAGATGCTATTTCACTTCTTGTAAACTTTGGTTGAGCATCGTTTACACATTGGCTATTTATACAACAGTCAAAGCCTTGAGAGCGACAAAGTGAATCTGAACATGACTGTTGGTTATTGTCTGAGTTAGAGTTAACGTCAACATTCAAACGTAGAGAATCACTCTTTATAATATCATTTGTAATAATATGATTTTGGCCACTTCTTGATTCGTATAGTTTTACATCTGTGCTACTGATGATATTTATACAGTTACTACAGATAGCATCGACACTATTTGCAATTGTTCCTGGAAGAAACCCAGTTGTATTGGGTTGTCCATCAGATTGATAAGAATTAATTGTAGAAAGGTTACAAAGATCGTTTCCACTTTCTGTGTTGATATTAATTCTTAAATATCTTGTTACTGTATTCTCAGTAGGGTTATACGTATAAGAGGGGATTGCTTTCACTCTTAGTTGTTTAGGAGACGTCCCAGACCCAGGCTGGAAGTTTGCGTAGAGACAATAATTTTTTTGATAGTTATTATCTTTAGACAAGAAAAGATTTACATCATCACCAAAGATAAAAACAGTTCTTAGATTTGTAATATCAACAGTTAGAGTTTTAGACTCAAAGCCATTGTCATACCAATAAGCCGTTTTATTTATTTCAGTCTCTTCAGGATCGATATCATCGTCGTTAGTTGAAGCTTCATCACTTGTTTGGCTTTTAGGCGAAACAGGAGTCTGAGTAGGTAGACACCCACTTAAAATTACAGACAAAAATATTGATAAAACAATTCTAACTAACAAAATTCTCCTCAAGAGTTTTAGTGCATAAACGCTATATACTAATCGGTAAAAAATTACCTATTTTTAATGACTTGAGTAATATTTTAGTATTATGCAGAGTTTGCCGCTTGATAAAGGAGAGTCTTTTACTTTTTACGCTTTAAGTACTTGATTTTATAACATGAATTTTCCCAGAGAAAATAAGTTTAGTTTTCGAAAGACCAAGTATTTTTGGCAGCTAAGGGCTAGAAGCCGAAGTTAACTGTTGTACTTGCTGGAGATGGCCCTGTTGTAGGAGCGGTTGTTGGTGTTAGATAATTATTCGTAGTAAACGAAGTTGGGATTGGCGTATAGTTATAACTCAGTGAGCTTGTATCCACATAACCTAGTGTATTCGAATTGAATTGGTAGGGGTTGTAGTTGGTGTTCCATCTATAATAATTTTGATAGTGAACAGTGTTTGCATCGTACATTCTAGTTCTATAGTCATAGACTCTGTCGTAGTAGTTAGTTTGTTGTTTAAATGATCGTCTACTGGAGAGATATTGTGTAAAACTCCCCATGTTTTTTGCAACTCCAAATGCTAGTCCTTCAACGGCATATGAGGCTCCTGATTTATGGCTTGGGCCATCGTAAGTGCTCAGCTTTAATCTTTCTGCACTTCTTGCTTCTCTTTCTTTTTTAGCTTTTAATTTTGCTTGTTGAATCGCAATGGTTTTTCTTTTTTGATTTTTACCAGTTCTATCTTGTTGTAAATATTTACAAGCATCAAGCATTCCTGAGTGTGGCCCATCTTTTAGTTTTTTACAAATTCTTAAAGCTTCTGCTTGGTGGCCATTGAGGCTTGCAGAGTTATTAAATAAAGAAGAGTATTCTTTTCTCTTTAGATCTAAGTCAAGATTAAGAGAAACGTCATCAATGTAACTACTCAAGTCAACAAGAGAACTTGTATGATCAGATAAATTAGAATTATTACAATATGATCTTGTAGGGCTAGTAGTTTTATAATCACTAGAACCAATACATTTTTTTTGCTCAAGTGAGGCAATGCTTATGTATTTTAAATCTTTTAATTCTTTCAAACTATTCGTATCGGATAGTTTATTTAGGATACTTTTTGCTAGAGCTAATTTTTCATTTGCTTTTGCAAGGTTAGGTGTTCCTAGAGCAGAAAGTTTTTCTTTATTTTGAGAAATACACTCTTGTCTTTTTACTGCAGAAGGATCCTTCATACACTCTAAAATTGTATCGTGAAGTCTTTGAGTTTTAAGGCCATCGGCATATCTTAAAAAATCTTTTCTTGAACTTTCAGCGCCTATTTGATTATAAGCTTTCTTGATTTCTGAATCTGTCGGAGAGCAGGTTTCAGCGTAATTATCTCCACAAATTGACTTAAAACAACTTTGTAGTTCCATCTCATCTTTAATGCTCGGACATAATTTCTTAAAAGGATTTGTTTTGTCTGAGTTAGAGTAGTTTTCGAATTTTTTTGCAAAATTTCTTTTTAATAGAGAAAATTGACCTTTAAGTTCAGAACTAATAAGAGCTTTGGTCTTTTTTATATTCTCTTTAACGACATCACCATTTGTAAGTAAACTAGAAACACTATTTACATTAACAAGATCTTTTCTGATTTTATCATCAACAAATGATTTAAATTGAGCTTTTAATGAAGTTGCTTTAGAAAGAGCAGAGCTATCAAAATCAACAGTAACTTCTGATAAATTATTTGCGAGCTTTAATATTTGAGAGCCTATATTTTTGTCTTTTTGTACTTTGTATTTAGCAATAAGACCTTTTAATTCTTTATAAGGCTTTAAAGAGTTTTCATCTAATAAAGTACTTACTGCTTGTGCTTCTTTTCCATTCACTTTTACTTTTAGATAGTTTTTGTATTTAGTCTCATAATTAGAAACAACATCATGAATGTCTACGAGTCCAGGGTTAGCAGCTTGATTGGCTTTCGCAAAATTTTGAAGAAGAGGAAGGTGAGTTGTATCAAAAACTACTTTATCATCCTTATTCTTTTTCATTATTTTATTACAAAATTCAGAAAAGTTTTTGTTTTTACATTTCTCAGAAAGATGAGTCTCAAGTTCTTGTTCATTTGAACCTTTGTAGTCATGCCAAAGAGTTTTAGCTTCAGAACCAGACTTATCAACAATAAGAGCTGAATTTATAATGTCAGCCTTATTTAAGCTTTCCATATAGTTGCTAAGATTTTGTTCCGTAGATTCAAGTTCTTCTGAGCTGATGTCTTTAAGTGCGCGGTGATCATTCTCAACTGCTTGAGATATTGCAATTAAACTCTCGTGAATATTAACTTCTGCTAGGGCTTTATTGTAGTCTTGTTCAGCCTCAGAGATTGTTTTACACGAGCCAATAATATCAGGTGAGCAACAATTATTTGAATCAGTTGTACATGCAGGGAGCCTAGTTGATTTAAGCTTTGTTTCAATTTGAAACAAGCTATCAGCAAGTTGATCGCAAGTTTGTGATAAAGCCGAATTTGTATTTATACATAAGGCTAAAATGAATATGAAACTTATATTTAATTTACTCATCATTTATATTATCGGAGTGTTTTACTTGATTATTTAGATGTTTTCTTTAAAAAGCCTTGATAAATGTGTCTTTTCAGCTGTTTAGGTGTGTAAAAACTACCTATATTACCTAAAAGATAACGCGATGCATCTTTCGGGTGCTATTATTTCTCCCTAACCCCAAAGAGGAGAACACATGCTTTTAAGTAAAAATTTAAAACAATTCTTCTTTGCAACAATGTTTTTTGTAGCTGGGATTTCTATTCATTCAAATATTGTCATGTCTTCTCAAGTTGAAGTTCAAAACAATATTGCTAGTGAGAAAAAAGTAGACTCAGAGGCTGAGGCTCAAAAGCTTGCTTTTTATAGAGACCAAAAACTACAAAGCCGTAGGTTGTAAATTTATTCAGAAGAAGTTACCCGCTTCTTCTGATTAATTTATCCGTGTCCTGAACTCATGAAAATTTCATCGTAATTTATTTTCTTATAAGAATCCCCAAGACCCATAAAGTATTTCTGAGCATTATTCATCGTGTCCTCTAGAGTTTTAGACTTAAACATCTCTCCTCTAAATTTTGCACAACCTGGGAATCCAGCTGCAAACCACACAATAAGTTTTCTAAGCTGAACAAGTCTTGCTCTTTCTTGGGTATAGGTTTCATTTGTATATTGATATAGTCTCTCTATAACTTCAAAGTATTCACTTCCTTTAAAAAGAGAGTTGTAAGTTTCAGATTCATCTTGCAATGACTCTAAGAAGATAAAGGGATTTCTAAGGCAGCCCCGAGCAATCATAAGAGCATCACAATTTGTTTGCTTAAGTCTTTTTGCTACCTGATGGGGTTGGTGAAGATCACCATTTCCAATGAGAGGAAGTTTTGTATTTTGGGCCAACCACTCAATATACTCCCAGTTTGAAAGTCCAGTGTACTGTTGTGCTCTCGTTCTGCCGTGAATTGCAACCCACTCAACACCTTCTTCTTTGGCAATATGTTCAATTTTATCGGCATTTATATCTTCAGCATCCCAGCCCATTCGAATTTTTATTGTAAGAGGAACATCAATTGCGGCTTTTACTTTTCTAAAAAATGGCCCCAAAGTCTCGATTTCTTTCATCATCGCCGAGCCACCGCCTTTGGCCACAACTTTTCTTACGGGGCAGCCCATATTGATATCTATGAATTTTGGATTCTGTCTTTGTGCAACAATAGCAGCTTTAGCAAAGGCATCTGGGTCTTCGCCAAAAAGCTGAATTCCAATATTTTTCTCACGCTCATCAACTTTGAGCATGTCGTGAGTTTTCTTATTATCATAATTTATCCCGTGAACAGAGATAAGCTCACTCACAGTTCCACCGGCTCCGAGATCCTCCATAAGCATTCTAAATGGAGGTGTACAAATTCCGGCCATGGGTGCAAGTAGAAGCTTTGAGTCAAAACTCACACTTCCAAGCTGCATAGACGTACGTCTGGCCTTTAGCTCATTGATTTTATTTTGTAATTGGGTTGAAAATTCACTTGTTTGCATAGAAAAAGTTTTCTACACTCTGTTGGATTAAATGCAAAGGAAATACTATGAAGTATGTGGTGTTTGACCACGACGGAACACTTGTTAATACAAGAGAGACTCCGCAACTATTTGAGGGCGCTAGAGAATTACTCACTGAGTTAATTTCTTTGAACGCCAAAATATACCTTTGGACAGCACGAGATAGAAACTCAACAGTGAGAATCTTAAAAGAATTAGATGCACTTAGTTTTTTTGAGGATATAAGTACTTCAACTGATTGTGATTGTAAGCCTTCAACTGCAGGCTTATCTTCAATGCTTGATGGGGTAGAGAAAAAAGACATTATTGTTATCGGTGATTCTTTATCAGATATAGTTGGTGCAAAAAACTATGAAGCTTGGGCCATGGGTGCATGCTGGGATCATAGCTCAAAGTCATTTGCAGATGAGTTAACAAAATACGGTGCGGATGCTATAGCTAGCAGTGTAGATGAATGTAGAGAAAAATTAGTAAAATGGATAAAAGAGGATAAAAATGTTCGATAATTTAAGTGATAAATTTTCAAGTGCGTTTAAGAATATTTCTGGAAAAGGAAAAATTTCTGAATCAAATATTGAAGAAACTCTAAAGCAAGTTAGAACGGCTTTGTTAGAGGCGGATGTTAACTTTAAAGTTGTAAAAGAGTTTGTTTCAAAAGTTAAAGAAGAAGCTCTTGGAGAGAAAGTTGTTAAGGGTGTAAATCCTGGTGAACAGTTTATCAAAATCATGCACGATGAATTGGCAGCTTTAATGGGTGAAGAACATAAAGAGCTTGAACTATCGAGACCACTTAATCCAATTTTAATCGTTGGTTTAAACGGAGCAGGTAAGACGACTTTCACTGGAAAGCTTGCCCTTTATTTAAAAGGTAAAAAGAAAAAAGATGTTTTATTAATCCCAGCAGATAATTTTAGACCAGCTGCTAAGGATCAATTAATTAAGCATGCAAAAAATATGCAGATTGATTATTTTGACTCTGATCTTTCAATGCTTCCAAAAGACATTGTTAAAGCCGGAATGGAAGAGGCAAAAAAACTTGGTAAAGAAGTTGTCATTATCGATACGGCGGGACGTCTGCAAGTTGATGATGAACTTATGGGCCAGTTAGTTGATGCTAAAAATGAACTTGTTGATCCTGAGGTTTTATTAGTTGCAGATGCCATGACAGGGCAAGAGGCCGTAAATGTAGCAAAAGTATTTCACGAAAAAGTGGGACTTACTGGTGCAGTACTTTCAAAAATGGATTCTGATGCTAGAGGTGGTGCTGCCCTTTCAATTAGATATGTAACAAATGTACCAATTAGATTTATCTCGACCGGTGAGAAGATGAAGGATCTCGATCCATTTCATCCAGATCGTCTAGCGAAGAGAATCTTAGATATGGGAGACGTAGTTAGTCTCGTAGAAAAAGCTCAAGAAGTTGTTGATGAGAAAGAAGCTGAGAAAATGATGAAGCGTCTTGAGAATAAACAATTCTCAATCAACGACTTTATGAAACAGATGGAACAAATCTCAAAACTTGGTTCAATGGGTTCAATCTTAAAAATGATCCCAGGAATGGGTGGGATGCTTCGTCAAGCTGGAGATCTTTCACCAGCAGAAGATGAAATGAAGAAAATGAAAATCATCATAAGCTCCATGACAAATAAAGAAAAAGACAACCATAAGCTTTTAAACCCATCTAGGGTTGAGAGAATTGCAAAGGGTTGTGGGATGCAAATCTCAGATGTTAACGAATTCGTTAAAAAGTTTGAGCAAATGCAGGGAATGATGATCAATATGATGGGTATGATGAAAGGTGGCGGGATGCCAAATATTCCTGGAATGCCTCCGATGCCGGGCTTTAGACAGCAAGCAGGTGCTGGGAAGCAAAAAAAGGGTAAGAAGAAAGGATCTTTTGGGAAGAAGTTCTTTTAAGCCCCTAAAAGAAGTAAAAAGTTGACTTTAAAAGCCAAGTGCATTAAAAATACAATTCGAAAAATTATGCATTTTTATAATTAATAGGAGAATATAAATGGTTAAAATTAGACTAGCTCGTGGTGGTAGAACTCACAAACCAGTTTACACAATTGTTGCAGCTAACTCTAGAAACGCTAGAGATGGTCGTTTCTTAGAGAAATTAGGGCAATATAACCCTCATAGTGAGCAAGTTCTTTCAGATGTAAATACTGAGGCTATCAAAACTTGGATCACTAAAGGTGCTCAACTTACTGATACTGTTAACTCTTTATTTAAGAAAAACGGAATCAAACTTTCATAATAAGTGATCGTTTTTAGTATATCTATGTAAATACATATACTTAGCTTGAGTGTCCTTCAGAATAATTTAGTTGCTCTGATGATAAGATAGGATATATCCTTATTATCAAATAAGTAATAGTTAGGAAGTAGGTGTTATGAGCGAATTAAAAGAACTGATTGAGTACGTTGGAAAAGCCTTAGTTGATATGCCAGAAGAAGTTCAGGTAAATGAAATTGAGGGAGAACAAACTACTGTTATTGAATTGAAAGTAGATAAATCAGACTTGGGGAAAGTTATTGGGAAGCAAGGTCGTACAGCTAGAGCGCTTAGAACGATTTTAAATGCAGCCTCAACTAAGCTTAAAAAGAGATCTGTTTTAGAAATTATTGAATAAGTACTTTTTAAATTTATAAGTAATAAGCCTCGGTAGTATTGCCGGGGCTTTTTTTTGGAAAAAGAATGAACGAAAACGAATTAGTTAAAATGGGTGAGTGTGGTAAACCTCATGGGATTAAAGGAGAGTTTCTTTTTCATCTCATTAATGCACAAGACTCCGCTATTAAAAAAGGTTCAGCCCTTACTCTTATGCCAAAAAATAGTTCAAGCTCTATAGACTCAAAAGGTAAAACTTTTGAAGTTGAGTCCATTCGATTTGGAAATAAAGTCATAGCAAAATTAAAAGACATCGCTGACCGAAATATTGTTGAGCAGATGATTCCTTTTTATATTTGGATTAAGCGAGAAGAGTTTGGCTCGCTAGATGAGGATGAAGTTTATCTTTCTGATCTTGTGGGAGTAGAAGTTTATAACTTAGAAGATGAAAAAATTGGTGTTATAAAAACATTCTATGACAATGGAGCACAACCAGTTTTAGTTGTTAAGCTTTCGAGTGATGAGTTAGTTGAACTTCCTTTTGTAGAATCGTTTTTTCCAGAAGTTAATATTGATAAAAATAAAATCGTTATGAATAATCCAGGCGAATACTGATGAGTGTACAAAAAAGAAAAATTTGGATCTTAACAATGTTTGAAGATTACTTTGCTCCTCTAAAGGAGTTTGGTGTTTTAGGCAGTGCCTTCCGAAATGAAAGGGGAAGTGATGGATTTGAATTTGAACTTATTCCGGTTAATTTAAGCTCTTTTAATCCCAAGGGGTTTAAAGGCGTAGACGACGCTCCTTTTGGCGGCGGAGCCGGAATGATCATGAGATCAGATATTCTTAAAGAAGCTCTCTATGAGGGAATTATAAAGCCTGGGGGCTATAGTAATATTAAAGATGAACTTCACATTGTATGTCCATCTCCCAGAGGTACTGTTTGGAATGATAAAGTTGCCAGAGACTTTGCAAAAAGAACACTATCGAAAAGTTCAAATAAAGATCTCGTTTTTATCTGTGGCCGTTATGAAGGTATCGATGAAAGATTCTTGGAGAGCTATGTAGATGAATTTCTTTCGGTTGGTGATTATATTCTGACTGGGGGAGAGCTTGCAACGATGATTATTCTCGATTCAAGCATGAGATTTTCTGATGGTGTTTTAGGTAATAAGCTCTCCGCTGAAGATGAATCATTTGCAGATGATAAGCTTGAGTATGCTCTTTACACTAGACCTCGTGAATTTGAGAATAAGACAATCCCAGATGAGCTTCTAAGTGGCGATCCAAAAAAGATAAATGCTTTTAAAGAATCTTCGTCAATGGATATTACAACTCGTTTTAGACCAGACCTTTTAGATAAAAAAACTTCTAAGTAGCTAAAGTTACGTTACCTTTTGTGTAAAGCAGCTGAAACTTTTACACAAAATAACATTGGGCCTCTTTGCTAGTGTATAAAGGCGTCATGAAAATCTTAACTCTTCTTTTTATTTTTACTCTCTCTCTAAGCGCATTTTCTCAAGTGCCAGACATAAGCACTCTAAAGATTGGAAAGAGGTCATTCTCATATTTTATAAACAAAGCAATTGATCAAAAAGACAAGGCCATTACTCGAGCGATTATAACAGTTCATGGTTCTGTTAAAAATGGTGATACATATTATAAATCAGTTTCTAGGATGGCAAAGAAGCTAAATTTAAAAGACTCTACGATTGTACTTTCTCCTATGTTTAAAGAAAGCCAAGATCAAAGATCTTCAAAAGAAATTTATTACAGGCCATGGCAGGATTGGTGGATAGGAAACGATTCAATTGATGGTTCAAGACTTTCTTCCTTTGATGTTATCGATGTACTAGTTAAAAAGTTAGCTGATAAAAATACCTTTCCAAATTTAAAGACAATTGTTCTAACAGGACACTCTGCCGGTGGACACCTTACGCAAAGATATGCTCTGGGCTCAAGACTTGAGGATAAGCTTGTTGGTGTGAAACTGAAGTATGTTGTAGCTAACCCTGGGACATATGCTTTTTTAAATAAGATGAGACCAGTTATTGGATCATTTGACCAATTCCAAGTTCCATCTGTCCGTTGTGCATATAATGATTATAAGTTTGGACTAAAAAATCGAAATAGGTATATGAGTAAAGACACGACAAAAAAAATGATTAGCCGATACTTAAAAAGAGATGTGACTTACCTTCTTGGTGAAGAGGATACAGGGGATGTAGAGCAAACTTGCATGGCCCAAGTTCAAGGACGTAATAGATTTGAGAGAGGCAATTACTTTAAAAGACACCTAGATAAGTACTATCCAACTAATTCTCATAAGCTCGTTACTGTTCCCTCTGTCGGACATACCCAATATGGTATGTACACTTCTGAGGTTGGTAGCGAAGTTTTATTTCAAGATTAATTATTTCCAATTCATAAGAGAAAGTATTTCTTCAGGTTTTTCTAGATTTTGAGTTAATAATTGTCTGATTGTTGAGAGTCTAATTGCGGCGTTAAAGTCATCAGTACTTCTTCTTCCAAGTGACATTCCAAAAACAAGACCAACCAACTGAGCTTGATCATTAAATAAGCCACCACCAGAATTACCATGATATACAGGTGCGTAGAATTTAAATCGATAGGGACCAAATTCCTCTAATCCAAATCCAGAAGAGGCATACAAGCCGTAGTTACTTGGATTCCCGACAGCTGTAATTCTTTCTGAAGCAGAAAGAGTTTGAAATGCGTTCAGTTGTGGCTTAGCTTGATTTGATAGTTTTGTACCTTTTGTTCCATCAAACATTTCAACTAGACAAAAATCAAATGGCTTGGAACAGTAATGAACTTTTTTACATTTAAATTTTTCATTCTTAAAACCAAATGCTGGACTGTGAACTTTAAAGCTATTACATTTTGTTTTAGGATTTTTTATTTTTGATATTACGTGTAAGTTAGTTAAAAGAAAATTTCCACCAACAAGTACAGCTGATCCAAAACCTCTTGTTGCACTTGTTCTCACTACATATTTTGAAACATCTTTTGAATGATTAAACTGCTCCACCGGAACACGAAATGAACCCAGTTCAGGCTCAGCTTCACCATCAATTATGAGAGCACTAACCTTGATTTTGTTATTATTAACTCTATATTTTTTGTAGATCTTATAAGGATGAAATTCAATATTCTCCAGCGCAAGCTCAGCAGAGTGGGCAGATACAGAAAATAATATAGTAAGAATAGTCGCTAGTTTCATAGTTATAATTTATCAAGAATATCTATGAGACAAAAGATAATAGGTAGAGATTATAGGGGGGTGGCTAATAGTTAAACAATGACAATTAATCATATCTGTATTATATTTGCTCAAAGATTTTAAGGAGTTATATGAAACTATATTTAGGCCTTGTCCATCATCCTATTGTTGATAAAAGAGGAGATGTTGTAACGACCTCAGTTACTAATTTAGATATTCACGATATCGCGAGATCGGCCAGAACCTTTGGCTTCTCAGGTTACTTTATTGTGACTCCAATTAAAAAACAGCATGAGCTAGTGCAAACGATCTTGGATCACTGGAATACCGATTACGGAAATGCCTATAATCCCGATCGAAAAGATGCATTATCTTTCATTAGACTCAGTGAGTCAGTTGAAAATGTAAAAAATAAAATTAAAGAGCTAGAAGGGGAAGAACCCTTTGTCGTAGTTACTGGTGCTAATTTCAAGAAGTTCGATGGTGATACAAAATCGTTGCGCACAAAGTTATCAGTTGACAAAAGACCTATGCTCCTGTTATTTGGTACAGGTTGGGGACTTCACGCCTCTGTTACTGATAGTGCAGACTACAAACTCGAACCTCTTTATGGAGCTTCAAGTGATGGGTATAATCATTTATCAGTTAGGTCTGCTGTTGCAATTTATTGTGACCGCATACACAGAAGCCTCTAGAGTCTATAAAATTATAACCCTGCCCTCTGGCCGCGTGGTAAAAAGTTGAAAAGGCGAATGGAAGGAACTCTTTAGGAGAGAAAAATGAACTTAGTAGATTTAGTTAACAAAAACTACACAAGTAAAAATGTTGAAAAATTCCCAAGCTTTAAAGCGGGTGACTCTGTAGCAGTTTCAGTTAGAATTACAGAAGGTAACAAATCAAGAATCCAAAAATTCGAAGGTGTTGTTATCGCTATGAAAGGAAACAGAACGACTACTGATTCTCACTTTCGTGTTAGAAAACTTTCTAACGGTATTGGTGTAGAAAGAGTATTCCCATTTCATTCACCAATTGTTGAAGAAGTTAAAGTAATCAACAGAGGTAAAGTTAGAAGAGCTAAGCACTTCTACCTTAGAGAAAGAACTGGTAAAGCTGCAAGAATCGAAACTGATTACACGCAAAAAAACTAATTCATTTTCAAATGAAAAAAATAGGGCCCCGCTTTTTAAGTGGGGCTTTGTTTTTTTAAAGGAACAAGTTGGATTTAAATTATCTAGAAAACTATTCTCAGGTTATTGGTTGTGATGAAGTTGGTCGAGGACCAATCGCGGGGCCAGTGAATGCTTGCGCTGTAAGTGTCAATAAAGACTCTGTGTCGCTTATTGATTTTTTTACAAAATTAAACATCACGGATTCCAAAAAACTGAGTACAAAAAAACGTTTAAATATCTTAGAGGTTTTAAATATAAAACTTGATGAAATTAAAATTGGAGATATTCATACAATTGAATCAGAGGCCGGAAGTTTTAAATTTGTTGTTGAAGAATTAAGTCCAGAAAAAATTGATGAAATTAATATCTTGCAAGCAAGTCTTCTATGTATGAAAAATGCAAGTGATAAGCTAGTAGAAAAAAATACAAAAATTCTTATCGATGGTAATAAAAAATTTGATTCACTTGCTGAGACTGAAGCCATTGTAAAAGGTGATAGTAAGTCTTGTATTATTGCTCTTGCCAGTATTATTGCCAAAGAATATAGAGATAAACTTATGAAAGAATTTGCTGAGATTTATCCAGGTTATGGTTTAGAAAGTCATGCGGGCTATCCAACTGTAAAGCATAAAGAGGCCGTAATTAATTTGGGTGTAACTCCCATTCATAGAAAAAGTTTTAGGGGTGTAAAAGAGTATGTCTGATTTTGAAAAAGAATTAAGTCTCTCTATTCACAAAAAATATATTCCCGTTTTAATTTCACCAAAGCTTTTAAGAAGCTATGGCTGTGGTCAAATTGATATTAGCTATATTGATGGGGATGAGCTTACTTTGCTTGAAGCAAAGAATTCACAAATGGGACTTGATTGTATGGTATATAATCAATATTCCAGACTACAAAACTCGGCTATCTTTTTGGAGAGTTTGCTAAATATTCCTGTGAAAATGAAATTTATTGCCAAAAAGACAACGCGCCGTTACCCTTTAAGTATATGAAGAAGTTATTAGTTTCTGTATTTTTAGTATTTTGTTTTATTACTCCTACTCAAAAGGCACATGCTCTTGATCCCAAGGCCAAAGCTTTCATGGTTATGACCTCTTATGGGACAATAGGTGGAGCGCTTCTAGGATTTGCTTCTTTGGCATTTGGAACCAACTCTCGAGCAATTGCTCAGGGAGCATCATTAGGTCTTTATGCGGGGATCATTTTTGGAGCCTACGTAATTCAGTCTCATAACACTTCAATGCAACCTCAAGACGAATATCAAGAACCATATGATCCATATGCACCACCTCAAGATCAAGGTGGATATGCTCCTCAGGGCTATGGAAATCCACCACCACAACAACCACAAGGTGGAGGCGGATATGGAGCACCAGTTCCACAAGAAGAGTCTGGTGGTTTTTTTGGAAATAGAGCTGAAGAAATAAACTTTAAGGTTCAAAGAAACTTTCAACCAATTGGATCTCATGGAAAATCTTTAAGCAGAGTTCCTATTTATATTAATTTTTATAATTCAACTTTTTAGTTACGGGTTATTTAAACTAAGACTAATAACAACAAATATATATTCAATAAAAAAGCCTGCTTTTAAAGCAGGCTTTTTTTTCTGTCTATATTAAAACTTATATATAAATTAACTATCTAGTGCATCATCTGCAATTCTATGACTACCTTCAAGAATCGTTAGCTCAACAATATTTGAAGCCTTGTTGAGAAGAGTCTTACAGTCAGAGCTTACATTTAAAAGGTGAAGCTTCTTTCCATTTGTTGCATATCTCTCAGATACATTTTGAAGTGCTTCGATTCCAGAGTGATCCCAAATTTTTGAAGCAGCGAAGTCGATATAGATATGATCAGCATCTTCTTTAAAGTTAAATAAATCTTTAAACGAAGTGATAGATGCAAAAAATAATGGGCCATTAAGAGTGTAGTTAGTTTTGTTGTCTTTCGTTTCTTTATTCGCTGTGATTGTCTTTCCATGTTCCCAAGCAAAAACTAAAGCTGAAACAATAATTCCGACAATAACTGCAATCGCAAGATCAAAGAAAACCGTAACAGTTGTAACGATAATAATGACAAGAATATCTGAAGTAGGGATCTTTTTAAAGAGCCTAAAACTTGACCACTCAAAAGTACCAAGAACAACCATAAACATAATACCAACAAGTGCTGCTAGTGGAATGACTTCAATTATACTTGAACCAAGAACAATAAAAAGAAGAAGAGCTATTGAAGCTGTAATCCCTGACGTTCTACCACGACCACCACTTTTAATATTAATCATTGATTGACCAATCATGGCACAACCACCCATTCCGCCAAAAAAACCATTAACGATATTCGCTACACCTTGACCAACACATTCTTTATTTCCTTTCCCTCTCGTTTCAGTTAGTTCGTCAACAAGAGTTAAAGTCATAAGAGATTCAATAAGACCAACGGCCGCTGCAATAACAGCAAATGGAAGAATGAATTTAAAAGCTTCATAGGTCATTGGAAATTGTGGAATGCCAAAAGTCGGAAGACCAGCGGCAATGGTTGTGATTTTTGGGTCCATATCTTGCACAAAGTCTAAAACTGTTCTTATTAAACCAGGATTACTTTGATTAACAAAGTGACCGATAATTGAAACAGAAGCAATTGAAACAAGAGTTGCTGGAATTGCTTTTGTGAACTTTGGTAAGAATATACAAATTCCCATTGTAAAAGCTATAAGAGCTAGCATGATCATTAATTGATTACTTGGTAGAAGATCTCCACCAACAGTAAATTGTGAAAATTGCGCTTTAAAGATTATGATCGCTAGTCCATTTACGAATCCAATCATTACCGGATGTGGAACGAGTCTTATAAATTTTCCAAGCTTAAATACACCAAAGAGAACTTGAATTATTCCCATAAGAATTACAGTGGCAAAAAGATAACCAAGTGCCATTTGCATTCCCTCATCAAAGCTTAAGCCTTGGGCTCTACTTGTTTCCATCATTTTAGCGATTAGAGGAGTAAAGATTACGGCAATGGCACCAGTGGCACCAGAGATCATTCCAGGTCGACCACCAAAAACGGCCGTAATAAGTCCCATCATAAATGCAGCATATAAACCAACTTGTGGGCTAACGCCTGCTACGAATGCGAAGGCAATTGCTTCAGGAATTAGAGCAAGTGCAACACTTAATCCAGATAGAACGTCAGTTTTCAAATTAGTCATTTTTTCCACAGGTAACCTTTTGATGTGAGCTTAAATTTAAATAAAGAGGTGAGTTTCGCAAGATTGGCTCAGCTTGTCAATAATTGTTTGATTTAGCTTGAGTCCGCTTTTAGACACAAAAAAGCCTCTAAAAATAGAGGCCCTATGTATAAATTAATTAATGTCTTTAATTAGTTTTGGAATGTGTGCTTTCTATTACCAAAGGCACTGTTCATATGTGCTGTATCGGTAGAGTCTAGGTCCATTTCATCCCAGATAAGTTCCGCCTCTTCCATTGTGTAGAGTTTAAATACCTTTTTAAAATCTCCAGACACATTAGATAGAGAAAGCTTCGAGGAATCATGCTTGTCTTTATTGATGAGACTAATTGTTTCAACAAAGTGACAAATTCCACTAGAACCAACAAAGTCCAC
>CAKZJW010000134.1 GCA_937120495.1 uncultured Oligoflexia bacterium | reverse complement strand
ACCTTCTTAGAATCAAAAGAAAATTTAAAACTCGTTAATTATCTTCAAGCCTATTATGCAATTGCTAGATATTTTGGTAAAGCAATCGAGGCTTATATCCTATGCGATAGAGCAATGTATTTAGAGGAAAATGGATATGAAGTCCAAATTAAAGAAGTCTTTGATCCTCAAATGTCACCTAGGAATAAGGCTATTATAGGTAAAAAGTTAATATAGATATTATTATATACCGAGAAACTCTTTTGGATTCCTCTCAAAGCTTTCGAAATCATTTGTACCAATCCAAAAGTATTTAGCCTCTGGAAAAGATTTTAAAAACCTTTCTTTTGATTTTTCACTTTTTCGTCGACCAGATTTGACCTCAATACCGTATTCCTGACCTAAATATTTAAAAACAAAATCAACTTCATAGTTACCTTCTCGCCAGTAATAAATTTTTCTGAAAGTGTTTTTTAATATATTTCCTATTAAAGTTTCAAAGGCATGCCCTTTGAGTTGTGATTCATCAATAATCCGTTTCCCCAAGAGTCTTCCATAAAATGCTGGACAACGATGCAAAATTTTTGGAGAAGATGTTTTTCTTTTAATAGGCTTAACAGAATATTTTTCAAGTACATCAATTAAGAATGCTCCCTGATACAGATTTAAATAATGCTTAACAATATCTATATTCCCTTTATCCTGAATTTGTCCCAATAGTTTGTTATAGCTAATTTCATGACTAGGGTAATGAGAAATAATATCAAAAGCTTGCTTAAACAAACTAACATTTCGAACAGTCTGATAGAGTAGAATATCTTTTGTTATAACATTGTCTACAATTGAGGTCGTCAAGTAGTGAGACCACCTATCGAAGTCGTCAATAAATTCATAAGAGCCTGGGTAACCTCCATAAACAAGATATTCATTTACTGTAAGCCCCGAAAGCTCCTTGCTCTCTGAATAACTCCAGTGAGGTACATTTATTAGTTCATACCTACCAAGTAGACTCTCTGTTAAACCTCGATTTATTTCAAGTGAACTTGAGCCTAACAAAATACACTCTAATCCATTCTTATTAATCTTAGATTCATCCCATATTTTTTTAATAATTTCAGACCAGTTAACAATTTTTTGAATTTCATCTATTATGAGAATTTTACTCTCACGAATTGCCTGTTGAAAGCAGCTCTCAACCCATGAGCTCTGCCCACTTAGTATTCCATCAGCAGTGAAGTAAATGGCTCGATCAACTTTGTTAGCAAACTCTAAGACTCCGGTTGTTTTACCAATCTGTCTTGGGCCCAAGATAACTTGGATCTTCTCGCAAGGACTTGAAAACCTCTCAATAAGTTTCATTGTAAATTCTCTTGTAATCATAATTTCCTTATTGTAGATTTACCTACAATAAATTATAGCACAACCTACAACTCACAACAAACTCAATAAAAACAACAAGTTAGACTCTAGTCCAAGTTAAAACTTTGCACGTTTTCCAACAACCTCTTTGATCCATTCAGGTTTATCTATATCAGACGCACTATAACCAGTGGCCAAGAATAGTTCGGTAAAGCCAAGTTTAGCTATTTTTTCAGACTCAATCTCACCTTTTATTCCATCTTTTAAGTTTGAGTCTATAAAGATTTTTGTTTTTAAATCGTACTCAGATCCCTTCCCCAAAAACTCATCAATTGTATGGTAACAATCAAGATTAATGCCTTTTTGATCTGCCTCCATCTTCCAGGACATATGCATTAAGTAGTCATCATCAATGAAGACAACTTTATTTAGCTGCTCTAGTCTATCTTTTGTCCCTTCTAGATCTTCACTTGCATTTATAACATTTGCATTATTAAAAACTTGCTTTGGTAAAATTTTTATTCCATGTTCGATACATTCTTTTTGAATCTTTTCGTCTTGATGCATACTTGTCACAAGTGTGGACCTAGAACTTAAGTTATGATTGATAATAAACTCAAGACCAGTTTTTCCATTTCCTAAATCGTAGTCAAAATAGAACTGAGAGTTTTTATTCAATTGAATTTCATCTACTTTCTTTTCCGAGTAAGTCAGAATTGATTTATTGATTTTTTTAAGTTTCTCTTTGTATAACTCCAAAAAGCTTGGATCATCATCGACACAAACAACTTCATTCGTATTTCCTAATATAGAGACTTCATCTGTAAACCAAGCTGGAGTGGCAATTGAAGGTAGTTTTATAATTACAGTCGTTCCTTGTTTAACGACAGAGTCGATTGCAAACGTTCCATTGTGCTTTTCAACTATTTCTTTTGAGAAGCTTACACCGAGACCATTTCCCCTCTCCTTAGTTGTCGTTCCACCATTCAAAGCCTTCTGAATTAACTCATCAGACATCCCTTTCCCAAAATCTTTAATTTTTAAAGTGATTCCATGGTTATTCTGAAATAAGTCGATTTCGACTCTTACCTTTTCAGGCTCTTGAGATTCATAGGCATTATTAATTAGATTTGAAATAGTTCGATAAAGGTTATTCTCATTTCCACTTATAAATGAATTTTTATAATCGATACTTGTAAGATAATGAATGCGAATATTGTGTTCAAACTTTTTGTCATTAATAATATCATCTACCAATATTCGAAGATTCACCTCATCAAATTCATTTGAATTTTTATTTTTTGTTGATTTTAAAAGCCCATTTGCAATATCAGCAATGCGGCCGATTGAATTATTAATAATCTGTTTACTCGTATGGTCCAAGTCATCAATATGAGTGGTTACCGACTTTAGTGCTTCTAATGGAGAGCGGATGTCATGGGCGATTTGTTTTGAGAGAAAAAAACGCTCTAACTCAATCGCTTGGTCCCCTCTTTCTTTTTCGGAAGTTTCCAGTTGAGTGAGCAGTGCTTGAAACATAAAGTTAATTTCATGATACTCCCTTATTGCTATAATGTTTTTATTAAAATCTAATTCTTTTAAGTTGTTAAGCAAATTGAACAATTCATTTTCCAAAGGTTTCTTTACAAAGCGATTTATACCAGAAAGAATAAATAAAAAAATAATCAAAATCATTCCAATTAAAAAATAGATTAAACGACTATTAAAAAGTGGCTGAACAGTTTTCTGAGTTTTTATGTAGCCCAACTTTTTATGATTTAGGATAGCAAGCTTCTGAAATAAAATTAGTTTGTTTTCGTTTCTACATATTGTCAAAATGCCTTTTGTCATACAGTCGTCTTGGTCAACATTTTCCGAAAACAAACTTAAATCCGCACCAACCTCTTCTGCTCGCTCGTAAAGATACATATCTCTTGCAATTAAATTTTCACTTTTATGTGCAAGTGCAATAGCAGCAAGTAGATCCTTATCCTTAATCGTTAATTTGTCGATCTCTGAGTCTCGGATCAATATATTAATAACGAAGACAAAAATAGTGAGCAATAATCCCAACAAAAAAAAGACTTTATACAAATAGAAATCAATTATTTTCGAAACGGATTTCATATACTATTGTAACCATTCTTATCAACTTTAATGATAAATCTTTTTGTAAATTTTTTGTTAAACTCTGTTTCAAACTCAATTCCAGTAATTCCTTTCATTGTGGTTCTACCTAGTTTATCTATCAAAGCCTCACCTTTCTTTGTATTCGACTTCACTATATATCGAACGACATCAAACACACTCCCCGAGATTACCATTGGTTTTTCTTTAAAAGCTCTTTTATATTTTAGCATAAAAGAAATATAAGCTTTATCCTTATCACACAAGCAATTATGTCGAGAAAAGAAGGCTGTTACAGTTTTGTCATTTAGGTAATTATAAAAAGCTGGAAGGGCCGAGGATCCCATATACTTTGTTCCCAAAATAAGATTTATATCTACTTTTTCTTTCGAGAATAAATCTATAATTTTGGCCCCCAGAGAGGAGCGAGTTAATAATATTACATTCACTTTCGTTTTAATCTTTTTTAAATAGCTAGTAACCTTTGACAAATCTTGTTTTCTCTCTAAGATGTTTATACTTTCGAACTCTACCGTGTTACGCTTAAATACCTCTTCATATTCTTTTTTATAAGCAAGCATCGAGTGCCTATCAACAGCTGTAATTACTACCGTTTTTTTCACTTTAGTTAATTTTTTCATCATGATTTTTAACAAGTCACCTAATAAATATTCAACAGGTGGTTGAATTGTAGTAATAAAACGATTGTTTTCAATGACCTTTGAATTATCACCGTAAATACTAATAACTGGCATTTTGTATTTCTTAGAGATATCATTAATCGCAGCTAAATCGTTCCCCGTACTGAACCCTATCGCAATTGAACATCCACTCTCCACCATTTTCTTATATGCTATTATCGGAGCTTCTGGATTTCGATCATAATAATGCTTTTCTATTGTAAAGTCTGTATTTTTAGCGCCTAAAATTGCTCCATTATAAAAAGCCTCTCCATATTTTGGAAAGAGCTTTACAGTTGTTCCCGTTAAACAAATTTTTTTTGCAAATGAACTTCCTGGAAAAAGAAGTATAAAGGTTAAAATAAAGAATAACTTCATAGATTTAAGGCTCCAATGTAAATAAAACTACCAAGTAACATCGCTCTACCAGTCGATCTATTCTTCAAATAAAAAAGAATTGTTACGACAATTGAGATACAGAAAATAACTTTTTCCTCAGAAAGAATGAATGATTCTGAGATAAAAAAGAGAAATATAATTGGTACAATTAGCTTAAACATAATATTTCTCGATATTTTAGTTGAAAGATCAAATGAAATATAAAATGGAATAATACGAGTCAACTGCGTTGCAAGTGTTACTGCTATAATTAAGCCTAAGTATTTTATTTCCATTTAAACTCCAGGATAGAATTTGTAACAATTATCACAAATAGAGATGTCAAAATAAATTCTCCGCCTTTTAGAGAAAGATTTACAAAAGCAAAACTCCCAAAGCAACACCCTGACACCCAAAAGCAATGTGTACTAAAAAACATGGCACATAATTGCTTCTTAGTTGGAATTATTTTTCTTTGTTTGTATATTTTTAACAAACTATAGTTTTCATCTGTCATTGATAAACATAAGTACATCGAAGCAAACCCAGAGCTACCTATTTCCTTTTTACAGTCTAAAATGTATGCAACATGTCTAATATTTATTACAAATATGATGATAAAAAGAGCAAAAACGTTTAGGTCTAAGTTCCTAAGAGCGACAAACTGAGAAGTTCCAGCAAAGGTAAACGTTGCCATCAAAGAAGCTCCAAGAACTTCTCCTCCAGATTCTCGAAATAGTTTTCCAAAAATAGCCCCCAGCAACAAATACGGTACAGCAACAAGCAGGACAGACTTCGCAATATCAGTGTTCTTTATATACAAGAAGTCCACCCTCCATCGACAGAAATGGATTGCCCATTAATATAGCTCCCCTTATCTGTAGATAAAAAGTAAACGCACTCTGCGAATTCCGAAGGTTTACCAAAGCGGTTCATAGGAATTTCAGCTATCAAATTCTCCCGAATAGTTTCATTTGTTGTTTTATTCTTCTTTGCTACTGCATTCACAACTTCACTCAGCCTCTCTGTTTCTGTATACCCAGGAAGAACATTATTCACTGTAATATTGAAGACTCCCAATTCCTTACTTAACGTTTTTGCCCAATTTATAACAGCTCCTCTTAGAGTGTTGCTTACAAGCATATTTGGCAAAGGGTTATTTGCTGTTACAGAAACGATATTAATGATTCGTCCAAACTTTTTTTGCTTCATATTTTTCACAACATTCTTTGAAAATAGATGAAATGAGATGAGGTGGCTTTGCATTTCTTGTAAAAATTCACTTTCATCAACTTCTTCGAATGGCTTAGATTCCGGCCCACCAGAGTTATTAATCAGAATATCAAAATCAACATCTTCGACTTTTTTCAAGGCTTCCTTAACGGATTGAATAGACTTCAAGTCGACTTTGATATAGTTTGAGTCCGCTATAAAGCCAGGCTTAGTTCGTGAGGCTACATACACATTATAGCCTTCTAGAATAAATTTTTTTGCAGATGCTTTCCCTAGGCCCTTAGAGCCTCCTAGTACTAGTACATTCATATCAATTCCTTTTTATTAAAAGTAAAAAAATCATTTTCTTCAACGTTAAAGAGTGGAGTTATTTCCTCTATTAGTTTTTCTCGCCTATCAACTCTAGAAGAGAGCTTTGAAATTTTATTTTCAATTCCTTCAAAAAAAACTATTAACTGCCTTAACTTATTCAACATATCTGAATCATTAGAAACATTAATTAACTTACTATAGATAAAGAGTGATGCAATTGAATCAAAAGAGCCTTTTTTTCTTATTACTGGGTATAAGAACATTCTTTCTGACAAAACGAGTAAAAATGTTTTATACAGTTTTTTTTGAGAAAGACAATACTCCATAACCTTTAAGTCAACTCTTAATTCTTCAAACGCAGCACCAATAGAAGAACTTTTTTCGTATAAGAATTCAGGGATTGGCATGCTTCCTTGACGATGGAAGTACTCATGTAAATGAACCCAATTAGAAAAATCCTCCAGTTTTAGACTCTTTAATTCTTTAAAATAGTTTCTTGACGCAGATAACTTAATTATTTTTTGAGTATGTTCTTTATGTCGCAAATAAAACTTATCTATGAAATAGAAGACTGGATCAGTAGATTTCACAACATTATTCCCAACAAACATTTCTGGAAACAAAGCTACTACACTAGGTGATTCAAACCCACTACTTCGCTCTATTGTTTTAACAGAAAAAACGTTGATACTTTGTTCTTTAATTTTGTTAACTACTTCTCTTGAGGGTTCAACTACTTTGTATGAAAAGTGATCTGAATTCAACTCTTTCAGGTAAGGAGAGCTAAACTCACCAAAAACAACTCCCTGTTTAGCATTGCGATTAATAAACTTAAAATAGTCACCATAGTCATTGTTTCGAATCGCTTGTTTGAATTTTTTTAAAGCCATTACCTTAAGCATGTCAAGAGTCTCTTTTGGCTTTTGAATTTCTTGAAAGCTGTTATTTTGAATCTGCATATACAGATTATTTCATATTTCAAGATAGTCTCAACTTAATTGAAAATCTTACTAATTCTCATAACAAATTGTATAAAGATTCGACAATTATGTCCTATCCTTACTTCCCGTCGTCACAAGGAAAAAACCTTGGCAATTATATAGAAAGCGTTAAATCACCTCTCTAAAAAACAATTCTTTTAAAGTTCTTGAGAAATATAACGACATGTTATAAAATAAAAATATAACTATGCGTTTTAAACAATCTTTATAACGATGAGTTATAAAGATTTAATATAGAAGAGAGTTATTAAAATGAAAAAGTTCCGTACTATCAATGACTTAGGTAATATAATTAGGTATTTTCGTAAAAAACGAGGAATGACTCAAGCGCAGTTAGCAAAGGAGTGTAAACTTACACAGGTATTTATCTCCAAACTAGAAAATGGAGGTGGCTCTACCCTTCACACTCTTTTCACTGTCCTCTCAGCTTTAAAAATAGAGCTATCACTTTCAGAAATTCAAAACTTAGACACAGACAATCCTTTGTCGCTGTTGGAATAAATAATGAATAAAAAAAATCATCAATTGAAAGTCTATTTATCTGAAATGCATATTGGCCACTTAACCAAGCAATTAAATGGGGCCATTGAATTTGAATATACCGATGAGTGGGTTAAAAGTGGCTATAGTATTTCACTGTCCCTTCCACTAGAGAGAAAGAAGTTTAAAGGCGAAGAAGCCTCTTTTTATTTTGATAACCTTCTGCCTGATAATAAGCTTATTCTAGAAGCAATTGCAGGAAAGTTTAAAGCTCAAAGTACAAAACAATTTGATATCTTAAGTGTTATTGGACGAGACTGTGTTGGAGCTTTAAGTTTTTTTAATAAGGATGAAACTCCAGATTCATTTAAGAAATTAAAAATACGCCCTATAAAAGATTCTGCAATAGCAAAGAAAATTAAGGGACTAGCTTATGATTCTCCTCTTGGGATGGATGAGAGAGACTTTCGAATCTCCCTAGCTGGAGCCCAGGAGAAGATGGCTCTTCTGAGGTGGAAAAAGAATTGGTATGAACCTCTTAAACAAACTCCCACAAGCCATATTATCAAAAAGCAAATGGGAAAACTTGCTGGTGGACTCATGTTTGATGAAAGTGTTGATAATGAATACATTTGTCTGCATCTAGCAAAACACTTTGGAATCAAATCATGTGATGCTACAATTGAAACTTTCGAAAAAGAAAGAGTTTTATGCGTCAAAAGATTTGACCGCGTGTGGTTAGAAAATAATCTTCTTAGAATTCCACAAGAAGATATGTGTCAGGCTCTTGGCCATTCTCCGTTATTAAAGTATGAAAGAGATAATGGCCCGGGGTTAAAAGATCTTCTTGATCTTTTAAAGACTTCAAATAACTCTGACAGAGACAGAAAAGAATTATTTAAGATTGCTATGTTTAATGATCTGACATTTAACACTGACGGACATGCAAAAAATATAAGTATTTTTGTTACAAAAAAAGGTTTTGCCATGACCCCAACTTATGATCTTTTAAGTGCACACTTTATTAAACCTCAAAGTTTAGAGCGTTATAAAGTTCTAAGATCAAGTTTAAGCGTAAATGGTAAGTATCCCTATTGTGATATTTCTCTCAAAGACTGGGAGGCTGAAGCCAAAAAATGTGACTTATCTCCAGAGGTTTTTAAACAAATTTGTAACGAGCTTAAAGAAGCAATTGAGAACCTAAGTCAATTTAGACTGGAGCTTCCTACTAGTCAAAAGATGTTGGCCCTAATCCTTGAAGGTGTAAAAGCTAGGGCCCTGGAATTATTTAATTAAGAAATTCTCTTCCCAACAGCAAAATAAGTAAATCCCTCAGATAGAACATGCTCTGTCTTATAAAGGTTTCTACCATCAAAAAGAACTGGAGAATTTAGTCTCTCTTTAATCTCAGAAAAATCAGGAGCTCTAAACTCTTTCCACTCAGTTAAAATGCAAAGCGCGTCGGCACCATCAAGAGCATCGTATTTCTTATCAATTTTTGAAGCATTAAAAGAATTTTCTTTTGCGTAAACTTCAAAATTATCTGCGGCTACTGGATCAAAGAACTTAACCGAAGCCCCTGCTTCCGTTAGGGCCTTAACAGTATAGATTGCGGGAGTCTCACGAATATCATCCGTATTTGCTTTAAAGGCAACTCCCCAAATAGCGATTGTTTTACCTTTAAGGTCTCCAAAATGATTTTTCATTTTTTCGAACATATAAAATTTTTGTTCTGTATTCACTTCTTCAGTTGTTTCAACAAGCTTAAGATTCATTCCATGTTGCTTTGCCGTATAAGCCAAGGCCTTAACATCTTTCGGAAAACATGAACCACCATAACCAGGACCTGGATATAAAAATTGCATTCCAATTCTTGAGTCAGTTGAAATTCCGTGACGAACTTCAGTTACATCAGCTCCTGTTTTATCGCAAAGTCTTGCGATCTCATTCATAAAAGAAATCTTTGTTGCTAAAAAACAGTTTGCTGCATATTTTGTCATCTCTGCAGATAGATTGCTCATTCGAATCGTTCTACCTGATAGACGATTAAATGGTTCATACATCTCTTCCATTACCTTCCAAGCTGTATCATCGTCAGTTCCGATAATCACTCTTTCGGGTTTCATAAAATCATTTACAGCAGAACCTTCTTTTAAAAATTCTGGATTATTTACAACAACACATTTTTTATCCGTTTTAGTTGCAAGATACTTTTTAACATCTTCCCCTGTTCCAATTGGTACAGTAGACTTAAGAACAACGATAAGCCCTTCAGTTATATAAGGAACAAGATCATCTAAAGCAGCATATACATATTTAAGATCTGCACTTCCATCATCACCACTTGGAGTTCCCACGGCCATAAATACAGCTTTTGAATTCTTAATGGAGTCATAGCTTGTTTCAAACTTAAGACGCCCCTCTTCAAAGTTTCTCACCATCATTGGCTCTAAGCCTGGCTCATAGATAGGACACTTACCGACTTTCATACTTTCAACTTTCGAAGCATCAATATCGATACAAGTTACTTTATTTCCCATTTCCGCGAAACAAGTTCCTGTTACAAGTCCAACGTATCCCGTTCCAATTAC
>CAKZJW010000133.1 GCA_937120495.1 uncultured Oligoflexia bacterium | reverse complement strand
GATAGCAAAACCAACTTTAGACTTTGTAATTTCTTTTATAGCCGTTCTTATTCTTTCCCCAATTATCATTATTTTTACTATTCTTTTGTTAATAGCGAATAATGGAAAACCTTTTTTCCTTCAAAAAAGACCTGGAAAGAACAAAAAGATATTCAACATCATTAAGTTCAAAACCATGACTGACAAAAAGGATTCAAATGGAAAATTGCTTCCGGATTCAGATAGAATAACTTCTATTGGAACATTTGTCAGAAAAGCCTCTATTGATGAAATCCCTCAATTATTTAATGTACTAAAAGGAGACATGTCTATTATTGGACCAAGACCCTTATTACCTCAATATTTACCTTACTACACTGCTGAAGAACAAAAAAGACATAATGTAAAGCCAGGAATCACTGGTTTAGCTCAAGTAAATGGAAGGAATTTTTTAGACTGGATTCCAAGATTAAAACTCGATGTTGAATATGTGAATACAGTTTCTTTAAAGGTTGATTTCAGTATTTTAATAAAGACCATATATAAGGTTGTAGCATCAAAAGATATATCAGTTGACGCTACTAAATCTCAACCTTATTTAGATGAATTAAGAAAAAATCAAGTCATTAATTAATCAGTATATTATAGATAAACCCAAATTATGGATAAATTAAAGAATAATAAGCAAGCTCGAATTTATGGTGCTGGCGGACACTCTCAAGTTATAAAAGAAGTGCTGACTGAAAACGGCTATGACATAACTGATACTTTTGATGACAAACCGAAAGATGTTCATTATGCTTCAAAAAATGTTGCCATGGGCCTTAGAGATGATTTAAAAAAATTCCCTCATGAAGGAAGCCCAGTGATTATTGCTATTGGTATAAATTCTGAAAGAGCAGAAATAGCTGGATTTTTAAAATGTAAATATGAGAAAGCCATTCATGAATCAGCAATAATTTCACCTACTTCAAAAATCGGAGAAGGGACTGTTGTTTTTGCTGGAGCCATAATCCAACCAAACACAACGGTAGGGAAACATGTTATAGTAAATACTGGAGCTAGTATTGATCATGATAATATTATTGGAGATTTTGCTCATATATCACCTAAAGCTGCTTTATGTGGCCATGTAGAAGTTGGAGAAGGATCCCATGTCGGCGTTGGCGCTGTTGTAATTCCTAAAGTTAAGATTGGAAAATGGTGTACTATAGGTGCAGGTACAATTGTACTAAAAGATGTCCCAGATTACACAACATTAGTTGGGAATCCAGGAAAAGTAATTAAAACAAAAAAGCTTTAATTAATGTTATCAACTCAAAATAAAATATCTAATATAACTTTTGTAGGCTCTGGCATTTCTGCTTCATTTACATTGTTAAATTTCTTAACTTTAATAAATAAAGGGCCTAGGTTAAAAAAAGTTTTATCTATAAATATAATTGAAAAATCTTCAGAATTTAATACAGGTATCCCATACGGAACAAGGTCTGGCTCTTCTACCCTATTAATTACTTCATTAAGGAATTTTTTACCAGAACCAGAGTTAAGTGAGTTTTTAGTATGGCTAAATAAAAACAAAGATTGGCTTATTAAGGAATATAAAAATGAAGGTGGTATTTTATCTAAAAAATGGTTAGAGATTCATAGTGACGCTATACAAAATAATCAATGGGAAGACCTCTTTATACCTAGACGCTTTTTTGGACACTACATAAATCAAATGGTTGAAGAAAATGTTGCACATTTAACAGCTAAAAAAATAATTGAAGTAAAAAAAGAAAATTCGATAGAGAAACCAGCTGTTTTCTTTATCGGGGGTTTGCGTGCATTTGACTTTGATCTCATTGAAGATGGTATGAAGTCTATGACTGATGCAGTAAAACCCGCGAGACTTTATAGTTGGAATCAAAAAGAAGAAATGATTGATGAGATTAAGACTAGAAAAGAGAATCAACCTGTTGTTTTAGTTGGCCATGGTTTAGGAGCTGATACGGCTGTTGAAATTGCGCAAGAACTCAATACATTAGACAATAGATTTAGACGAGTTGATATGCTTGTAACGCTAAACTCTATTGGATTTAATAATGACTTTATTCCTGAAAATGTACTAGCGAATAAAAATTACTTAACAGCTGATAATGGTTGGATGGATGATAGTGCAAACATTGCAATAAATTATAAAACAACCAAAGTTGAAAACTTTCTTCGTCCAGAGTCTCATGCTGATTTAGATCAGTCTTCAGATATTCAAAGACAAATTATTAATGAAATTGATCGCTTAGTTTATTAAGAAAAACTATTCTTGCATATTAGCTTTATAAACGTCTGCTTTGTAGGGTACACCTTTGTAAGAAGGAAATAATGGAAGCTCGTGATTCTGTGCCTCAGACTGGGGAAAGATTAGAGACTTTACTCCAGACTTCGTCGGTGCTTTGATTAATTGATTATTATAAAAAATTCTAGCTACATTTACATTACCCATAAATAAAAGAATCTTTTTTCCTTTAATTAAAACAGAGCGTCCTTCTTTTAGAACAAAGCGTCTAATTTTTTCTTCGTCTGATTGGTAGCTAATCCATGTCGCACCATCAACGGCTCTGATGTAAACATTCTCTTTGTCTTTTTCAACAGCATTTTTAAAACGTGCGGGTAGGATACTTGTATCTGAATTTTCTTTAGCATCTTTAACGATTGAGAACATTCTAGTTGGAGCTGGATAGAAGTCTACTTTTGGAAATTTTCCATTCAAGTTTACTACTTTTTTCTTTTCTTCTTTCTTGTCAGTTTTTTCTTTAGCAAGCTTTGCTTCTTTTTCTTTTTTCTCTTTGTCAGATTTTTCTTTAGCAAGCTTTGCTTCTTTATCTTTTTTCTCTTTATTCGCTTTTTCTTTAGCAAGCTTTGCTTCTTTTTCTTTTTTCTCTTTAGCAAGCTTTGCTTCTTTTTCTTTTTTCTCTTTGTCAGATTTTTCTTTAGCTAGCTTTGCTTCTTTATCTTTTTTCTCTTTATCAGTACTTTTAGATTCAACTGAAGTGTCAGTAACTTTTTTTACTTCAGCCTTTGGTTCAATAACTTTTTCTTTCTTAACCATTTTTACTTGTTCATTAGATAATTGATTAAAAAATGATCCTACGGCCTTACCAATTAGTACGATAAGAACAATTGTTGCAATCCCATATAGGACTCTTTTATCGATCATTGATGAAACGATACTTTTAATATTATTTTGAATATCTTTTGTTTCTTCTTTTTTTGCTTTCTCTTCGTCTTCTTCTTGAATTTTGGGTGCAAATAACTTTTCAGATCCAGATAGGTCACCATAGGTAAAATCTAATGAAGAGATTGCATCTTGATCAGCAATACCAACAAGTTTTGCATATGTTTTAACAAAACCTCGGACATATGTTTTATAAGGTAGTTCGCTTATTCGATTCGCTTCTAGGTGCCGAAGAATATTTATATTGATCTTCGTTTTTTGAGAAACTTCTTTTAAAGATAAATTTTGTGCTTCACGAGAACTTTTTAGTAGTTCTCCTATTGTTGTATTTTCCATATTTCAATATGATAGCAAAGATAGGAGAAATTAAAAGTCTGGGGAAGTGATGGTCTTTCCGGTATTTTTTGCCTCAAGAGTATCTAGAGTTTTTTTATTGTGAATACCTTTAACTTTATTCAATCCTCTTCTCGCTATTGTTTCCCATTTTGTCATAGCAAACGTCTCAGTCATTTCTTCCAATATTTGAGCTGCTTCAAAGTATTGGTTCATCTTAACAAGGGCTTTTGCTCTAAAGAATCTTGGCTCAGGTAGTTTGTAACAAAGTCCCATTCCTGCTTCTTTAAAGTTTCTTTCAGCTTTTTTGTACTGGCCTCTTTCAAATTGAATCTTCCCAAGTTGGAAAAACGCAGGACAATAGTTTTCATTAGACTTAATACTTTCTTTTAAGTAGCTAATGGCTTTCGCTGTGTTATTTTGCTTTAGCTCAATCTTCGCTAAATTATGAAATGTTTTAAATTGTTTACTATAAATAAGATTTTTTAAAATTCTATCGTATTGTACCTTTGCATCAGAATATTTTTTTTCCTCTACAAGGATACTAGCGTAATTCATTCGAGCATCAGAGTTTTTTGGATCAACCTCTAGAGATCTCTTCAAGAATGACTTTGCATTGTTAACACTTTTTTTAAAGTAATATGCCATTCCCAAGTTGTTCAATATTTTTGTGTCATTTGGTGAATACTTATAAGCTTCAAGAAGATTTTTAAGAGCTTCAGTATAGTCTTTATTGTAAAGATTATTAGTACCTTGATCATAAAAGAGTTGTGCTCTTTTATTTTCTACAGACTTCTTTTTAGTAGAACTACAGGCAGTTAAAAGTAATAATAAAATAGGTAGTAATAATAAGTTTTTCATACCTATATTTTAGTTTTTTTTGCTGCTGATTGTAAAATTAATTAGCTACTTTTTCTAAAACAATCATTGCTTCAAAATGAAATGTACTTGGAAATAAATCAAGCATTTGAGCTTTGGAAATTCTGTACTTTTCATTAGAGAGAAGCTTTCTTAAGTCTCTAACCATAGTTTGTGGATGGCAGCTGATATAGACGATATTTTGCGGTAAAAAGTGCTCCATCCAAGATGAAAAATCTGGGAAACCAGCTCTTGGTGGATCCACTATTATAGTGTCAAAAGTTGAACTGTCTTTGTCCATGAAGGTTTCAAGACAACCTTCTTCGTGTAAGTTTAGGCTGATAAAATTTGAAGGCATTTTCTCGTTATAAATATCAACAACGATTCGATTTTGTGGATAACTCTCTGATAAATTACCACCACCGCCAAATAAATCAAGAATTGAACTTGGATTTAGCTCTTTTAATGTAGAATTTAGAGATTCTTTGAGCTTTAAGTTCATTTCATTATTTACTTGGGTAAAACCACCGCTCGAGTAACGTTTATTCCAGTTGATTTTAAGTCCCTCTGGGGATTCATATATTTCAACATGGCCTTTGGGTTCTTTTGGTGCAAGTTCTAACCAATTTTTATTATCATATAGTTTTTCAACCTCAGTTCTAATCGAATCTGTTGCAATTTCACACGAAGGAGCGGGAACAATTCGATTATTTTTTGGATTTATAAATCCAAGCATTTTTACTTTTTTATTATAGTGAAGTTGAATTCTATTCCGGTAGCCAACTCTTTTTGAACAGAGAATTGTTTCTACTGCCACTTCAGTGTTTAGAGGAGTAAGCATTCTTTTAAAACTTGCTAGTTTATAGTTAATTTCGCTCTCGTAGTCAGTGTGGAGGAAATGACATCCTTGGCACTCAGAAAAGTGAGAGCAAAGTGGCTTTTCTCTTTTATCCGACTGTTTAGATAGGCTAATGAGTTCACAAAAATGAACTCCCTTTTTTCTTTTTAAGATTTTTGCTGTACCTGACTCACCTGGTAGAGTTTTTGGGATGAAGTATATGTTTTCCCCATCTTTGAAGACGCCTTGTCCTAGTGGATCAATATGGTCAATTATAAATTCTATCTTATTGATAATAGTCATTTTTTCTCAGGTGTAAAAATTTTAAAATGCCGTAAAATATTAATAATATTATGAATAAACTATATCACAAATTACCATTTGTTTTGGAGTTAATGTTAAATGGGATGTTTCTCGTTTTGTTCTCCGTACGCAACTCCAATAAGATTTCTTTTGGATTTTTAAGTAATGATCTCATTGATCTCGCTTTAAATGTATTTACCTATACAGCACCATTATTTGTTTTATTTTCAATCGTGACTTTCTTTTTTAAGGCGGATAGCGTTGATGACTTTGTTCGAAAGAATATATTTTCACTTATTATTTTTGTACCACTATTAATAACTTATGGGGATACAGAGTTTTGTTTTTGGCTTTGTGCTGTACATCTTTTTTCAACAATACTTTCTTTGTATGAAGTAAAGAATAAACCCGATGGAAATACAGTTGTTAAAGCAGAAGGAAACTTAACTCTTATAGATAGGTTAAAGCTTGCCCCAGCTCAAATTGTTATCCTGTCATTTTCTGGAATTATTTTAGTTGGAACACTATTGTTGGCTCTTCCTATCTCGGCCGCTGATGGAAAAGAAATACCTCTTATTGATGCTTTCTTTACGGCGACAAGTGCAACTTGTGTAACGGGCCTTTCGACACTTTCCTTAACTGATAACTTTAGTTTTATTGGACAAATTATAGCTCTACTTCTTATTCAAATTGGTGGACTTGGATTTATGACACTTTCTTCGTCGATGACAATTCTCTTAGGAAAATCACTGGCAGTAAAAAATCAAGTTATGATGCAAGACCTTTTAGATATTTCATCTTTTGAAGATTTAGTTGCAATGATCGTTGATATTATAAAATACACGCTTGTTATTGAATTATTTGGCGCAATTATTTTAACGATTGGCTTTAGTCTAGAAGGATATGAATTCGGAGAGGCGCTGTATTATGGTTTCTTTCACAGTATATCTGCTTTTTGTAATGCAGGGTTTGCACTATTTAATAATTCTTTAGAAAACTTTTCAAATAGTCCTCTTATTCAAGGAACGATTGGAACTTTGATTGTTTTGGGAGGTCTTGGTTTTATTGTAATAAAAGAGCTTGAGTCAATTCTTTTTAAGAAAAGAAAAATTGTAAATTTAAGTGTTCATTCAAAAATTGTTTTTGTAACAAACTTTTTCCTTATTGTTCTTGTAGCCGTTTATATATTCTTCAGTGAGTATATTCATGGTCTAAATGGAATGGGCCTTTTTGAACAACTTCAAGTTTCAGTATTTCAATCAATAACAACAAGAACAGCTGGGTTTAACTCGATTCCGTTGAATGATTTACACCCGCATACACTTTATTTATTTTGTTTAATAATGTTTATTGGAGCGAGTCCAGGCTCAACAGGTGGTGGTATTAAGACAACAACTTTTGCCATCTTATTTCAGTCGGTAAAAGCCACTTTAAGAGGTAAGGACCGAGTAGAATTTTTTGACAGAACAGTTCCAAATATCGTTGTTGTTCGTGCAACGGCGATCATTGTTATATCTCTAATGATTGTCTCCTTTTTTGTTTTACTCGTCATGCGAATAGAAACTGAACAAGGATTTTTAGCTCTCTTTTTTGAGGTCGTTAGTGCGTTTGCAACAGTAGGGTTATCTCTTGGGGTGACACCATATTTAACTGCTGCAGGTAAATTATGTTTAATTGTTTTAATGTTCATAGGTAGAGTTGGGCCATTAACACTTGCTCTTGCAATTGGACAAAAGAAACAAGCATCAGGAAAAATTGAATACCCAGATGGAAGGGTTCTAATAGGATAGATTATGATTGTTACAGTTATTGGTTTAGGTACATTCGGAGCAAAAACGGCTACTAGATTATTTGAAAAAGGAGCTGAAGTTATTGCAATTGATAGTGATCAAGAACTAGTTGATAAAATTAAAGATAGAGTAACCCATGCAATATGTGTTGATGTTACAGAAGAAAAAGCAATTAGATCTACAAATATTTCTGATGTCGATGTTGCAATTGTTGCAATTGGTGATGATATTAAAATGAGTATACTGGCAGTGGCCATGCTTAGAAAGTTAGGTGTTGGTAAAATTATTGCTAGGGCTACAAATAAACTTCATGAACACGTTTTAAATGAGATTGGTGCCAGTGAGATTGTTAAAGTCGAAGAGGAGATGGGAGAAATTGTTGCTTCAAAAATTGTTGCACCTCACGTTTTACAAAGGTATAACTTCGCAGCTGGTTATTCAATTGTTGAGATTCGTTTAGGTAAAAAATATGAAGGTAAGACTTTAGTAGAGTCTCAAATTAGACAGCATTACTCATTAAATATAGTTGGACTTCAAAAAAGAGTTCCTTATATAACAGAAGAAGGAAAATCAGCCTTTAAAGTTGAGATAAATGATAGTCCACTTCCAATGGATGTTATTGAAGCTGACGATATTGTCGTATTGGTTGGTAGTGAAGAGAATTTTAATAAGTTATTTGCAGAGCTTGCGGAGAGTTAATGAATATATCACTTAAAAAAAGAATTTCAGGAAGTTTTGTCTTGGCCAATGCAATGGTCTTGGCAATTGGTTTTACTGTATTTTATTTTCTAAATTCACTTAATAAACAAATTGAAGATATTACTAATAATACAAATCAAGTAAGCCTTTTAACTGATGAAGTTAGAATTTCAGCTGTTTCAATTCTAAAGATGCAAAAAAAGATACTTACAAAGCAAGCGAATGAAGAAGATCTTGATAAATTAAACTCTCTTTGTGATGGATTTCATTCACAGCTTCAAAGACTAGATTCTTTTTATAAAGAGGTTGAGGTTAAAACAACTATTTCAAAAATGATTGGGTATGTTGACTCTCTTAAAACACTCTTAAGTAAAGTCTCCTTATTTAATAATAGGGATAAAGCAGGGATCTACACCATAGGGGAGCTTGCGGATAAAATTCTAGATGCATTCTCTGAATTTCAAGATATGCAGTATTATCAAAATGAGCAAAGAGATAAGCAAATAAAATCAATTATTTCTGAAACCAGAAGATATATGCTTATTGTTTTAATCATAACATTCTTAATAACTATTCTTATGAGTCTTGTTATTCCTGGAAGAATTGCTCTGCCATTTAAAAAGATTAACGATGCCGTTAGAGAGCTTCAAGATTGTAATTTTGATGTAAGTATTTACTACAATCAAGACGATGAGATTGGAGAGTTAGCCTCTGAGATCAATAAAATGATTACCAATATGAAATATTTCGAAGAGCTTCGGACTGATAGAATTTCAGTTGAGCATAGAAAATTTGATATCCTTGCAAATATGATTAGAAAAAATGTTTTAATCGCCAATGCTAAAGGTGAGCTAATATATCTTAACAACCAGATGTATAAAGTTTTGGATGTAGAATCTGAAGATATATTGAGTAAGCACATGGCTGATACCTCAATTCCAACAAGTATTAAAGAAGCTTATGAGTTAGCCCTTAAGAGAAGATCAAAAATTGAAAACGCCGAAGTTATTATCACTCGTAAGAAAAAAATTGAGATGGAAGACGACGAAGGTGAAGCAATTGATGTTGAAAAAGAAGTTGAAGTCTTCAATGGGTACGCAAACGTAATCCCTATTAGGGCTAAAGAGTCCTCTTTGGATTATTATATGATGATTTTATCGACAGAGATGTTCGTTTAAGCTGATATGCAGCATAGTTATTTATAAGCTATTAGAAAAACATGTTTCTTGAGATGCGTTAACTTCTGGTTCCAAATTAAAAATTCAAACAACTTACATATGCTTAGTTGAAGAAACTTAGTCGCTCGTGTATTCTAAGGCACCAAAAGTAGTTAAAGAGAGCACAATGAGTAATAAGTTAATTCGAAATTTTTCAATCATCGCCCATATTGATCATGGTAAATCTACGCTTGCTGATAGATTGATCCAATCAACAGACTCTGTTTCAGATAGAGAAATGAAAGATCGTATTTTAGATAATATGGATATTGAAAAAGAACGTGGTATCACGATCAAGGCGCAGACCGTTCGTATTAAGTATACAGCAAATGACGGTGAGACATATGATTTAAATCTAATCGATACTCCAGGCCATGTTGATTTCTCTTATGAGGTTTCAAGATCTCTTGCTTCTTGTGATGGAGCTCTACTTGTTGTTGATGCTTCTCAAGGAGTTGAGGCGCAAACTTTGGCCAATGTTTATATGGCCATTGAAAATGATTTAGAAATTTTACCCGTATTAAATAAAATAGATCTTCCACACGCGGACCCAGATAATGCTCGTGAAGAGATTGAAGAAATTGTTGGGATTGATGCATCAGATGCACCTGAAGTTTCTGCAAAAAGTGGTTTAGGTATTCCAGAGCTTCTAGAGAGAATTGTTCAAACAATTCCACCTCCTGTTGGAGATGCTGAAAAAGATACACAAGGACTTATTTTTGATTCATGGTTTGATCCCTATAGAGGGGTTATTATTCTTGTAAGAATGATGCATGGGAAAATCAAAAAGAAAGATAAAATTTATTTTAAACATTCTGATAAGTCTTATGAAATAATTTCTCTTGCTGTTAACACTCCTTTTCATACAGAACTCAAAGAGCTTTCTGCTGGTGAAGTTGGAATGGTTATTTGTGGTATTAAAGAACTTCGTGACATCAAGATTGGTGACACGATCGTTATGGATAAGAAAAGAGATACACCTTCTCTTGCTGGTTATGAAGAAGTTAAACCGATGGTTTTCTGTGGTATCTTCCCTGTAGCTAGTGAGGATTATGAGCCTCTTAAAGAAGCGCTTGAAAAACTTGCACTAAATGATTCATCTTTTACATATGAAGCAGAAAGCTCTCAAGCTTTAGGTCTTGGTTATAGATGTGGGTTCTTAGGAATGTTACATATGAATATAATTCAAGAAAGACTTGAAAGAGAGTTTGGATTAAATTTAATCTCTACCGCTCCAAGTGTTAGTTACACTGTAACTACAAAAAGTGGTGAAGAATTAATTGTAAGTAATCCAAGTGAACTTCCTGATATGGCCGTTGTTGAATCCATTGAAGAGCCAGTGGTTGATCTTTCTATTCACGTTCCAAATGAATATGTTGGATCAATTATAAAAATGTGTCAGGAAAGACGTGGAATTCAAACAGACTTAAAATATATTACAAGTGATAGAGTTCAAATTGTTTATGATCTTCCTTTAAGTGAGATGGTTTTTGATTTTTATGATCAACTAAAATCAATCACGAAGGGATACGCGAGTATGGATTATGAGTTTAAAGGAAATGTAAAATCAAAGCTTGTTAAGCTTGATATTCTTTTAAATGGTGATCCAGTAGATGCTCTTTCATTAATTTGTCATGATGATAATGCTTATTATAAAGGAAGAGACCTCGTTGGTAAGCTTAGAAAAATAATTGATCGCCAGCAATTTGATATTGCAATTCAAGCAGCTATTGGAAATAAGGTTATTGCAAGAGAGACTGTCAAAGCTCTTAGAAAGAACGTTCTTGCAAAATGTTATGGTGGTGATATTTCAAGAAAGAGAAAACTTCTAGAGAAGCAAAAAGAAGGTAAGAAGAGGATGAAGATGGTTGGAAACGTTGAGATTCCACAAGAAGCATTCCTTGCCGTTCTGAAGGTTGATGAGTAATGAATCTTATTGAAACTCATATTAATAAAATAATGGATCACTATACTAAAGGTGACTATTACGACCTTTTAATTAAGGCCAAAAATGAGTTTGTCGATAAAACAGGTATGATTGATGAAGAGGCAAATGAATACGAGTCTCGAATGAATACTTTTAATGATTGGTTTATCTTTAATTTCAGAAGAGAAGACAAACGTAGAGTTATTGATGACTATATTCAAAACTTTACAGTTGAGGCAGAACTTGCAAAATCTTTTTATAATATAAACTTTTCTTTGTTCCAATTTGTAAAAATTAACTTTAGAAAGCAAATCGTATTAAAAGATATTCTTCATAACGAAAAAGTTGTTCTTAAAAAAGAGGATTGTAATCTTGCTCTTTTAGAGGATGATATTTTCTTAGGCCGAATAATTAACTTTGAAAATAAAAATTATATTTTAAAAGGTGTAACTACATTACCAAGAGAAGTTTTATCAAATCTAAAGAAACAAGCGAAGAAAGTCAGAAAATTAAACTCAGATGTTGCCGAAGAAGAATTTTTATTAACAGTAGAAAAACTTAAAATTAAATCTCTTCATTACGGACATCTAAATTCTGAAAAGATATTTGTTTTTTAGACTTAGTTAAAAGATAGGGAATAGCACCTAATAAATTAAACGATATCAATACGAAAAAATAAATATTAAATAAATCAGCTCCATTACTAATTCCAATAAATCCAAGAATTGTATGAAATACTGCGTGTCCAACACCAAGGCCAGAAGGTGCGATTGGTATCGCAAGAGCAACGAATCCAATAGGGATAATTGAAAGAGCATATGATATTGGGAACTCACCTTGAGCAAAGCTTTCAGTTAAAAACCAAAATGTAACTACTGCAAGTGCTTGAAGAAGTAGGCTTAAACTCATTAAAGTCACGATTTTGTCTTTAAATTTACATAACTCATCCCAAAGGTTTAATAGCTTAGGAAGAATATTTTTAAATAAAGGAAGCGTTATAAAAGGCTTGAAAAGTTTATGTGGTAATGACTGGAAAAAGTAAATGGCACTAAAAGCCAAGATAACACAAGCAAATAGAATTAAATTTAAATCGAGTAACTTCTTTATATCTGGAGAGTAACTTGTAAGCTCAGAATAATTAAGTATTGAAAATAGTCCAAGAAGAAGAACTAAAGCAGATAGTCCAAATATTCGATCTATAAAAATTGAGGCCAACATAAATTTTGTCGTTAATGATTCATCTTCACTCTTTATATAAAATATCTTTACTAGATCACCACTAACGCTTCCAGGAAGAACAGAATTAAAAAACATTCCAATCCAACTGTAGCGAAGTAATTTTAGAGGTGTGATTTTAGCCTTTCCTCTTGTTGCGAGAATTAGAGAGTATCTAAAATTAACAAGAGCTAAAACAATAAGTAAGCCAAAAGCAGAAATAATAACTTTAAATGGATGGTGAAGTACTTCTTTAAAGATGCCAAAGTCTAATTTACCAGAGCTTATTAGCCAGTAAATAAGAGCAAACGCAAACATAAATTTGAAGATGGTTTTTAAAGCATTTATCATTATGTGTTATGATATAGTAGTTAAAAGGATAACTCTATGAAAATTGCATTAATTCAACTTTGCTCAGCGTTAGATCCTGAGGAAAATCTAAAGAAAATTCAGAGTTTTATAGATAAGGCTAAGAAAGAGTCAGAAGTAGAGGCTCTATTTTTACCAGAAGTCTTTTACTCTATGAGTGATGGAACTTCAGCGACACCATATCTAGTGGAAAGTGGAAATGAGCATTATTTAAATATCCAAAATCTAGCTAAACGAAACAACCTCTATTTGATTGGAGCTTCAGCTGCTACGAAGAATCCTACTGGAGAAAAAGTTTTAAATAGAAATTACAACTTTTCACCAACTGGGGAGGAGTTATCTTCTTACGATAAAATGCATCTCTTCAGTGTTGACTTGAGTCGCCATGAAAGTAAGACGGTAGTTGATGAATCTATTGTTTATACAAACGGTAGTGAGCCTAAAATATTGACCTTAGATAAATGGAAAATAGGTTTAAGCATATGCTTTGATTTAAGATTCCCTGAGCTTTATCGTTACTACTTTTCAAAAGGCGTAAATTTAATAAGTGTTGCGAGTGCATTTACAGTTCCTACAGGAAAAGCACACTGGGAAACGCTACTTCGCGCAAGGGCCATAGAAAACCAGTCGTATGTAATTGGGGCAAATCAAGTGGGTGCTCATAACGATAAAATTAAAACTTATGGACATAGTTTAATTGTTGATCCCTGGGGAGAAGTATTAGCTAATCTAGGTGATACAGAGGGGTATGCAATAGTTGATTTGAAAATTTCGGAAGTAGAAAAAGTTCGAAAAAGAATTAATGTAACCCAAAAGTTTTTTACTAGTTAAATTCAACTGCAGTCATAGGGAACTGTGACTTACTTGCACCTGCGCGTTTCATTTGTTTGTATATCTCAACTCTAAGAGAATCACTTGTCATAGAATCTTTAAATGAAAGAGAGTTTAGAATAGCTTGAGGTAAGAACTTGTTTACTCTCAGTTTTACTGATAATCCGTTTGTAATTAATATTAAAGAATTCTTTTGTTTTTTCTTACTAAAAAAGAACCCACTTGATTGCAGATAAGTTGAGCATCCACTAAGTAGATAGAGTTGCTTTTGATTTTGGTTATAAGTAATCTTCTCTTTAAATTTAACTTCTAGTTTATCAAAATTTAAATTTTCCCCAAGTCCTGCATGGCCATTATAATTGATAGCTGACGCATTCTTGAAAGCATATTTAAAAAAACGGAAAAATTCATATTGAGCTTTTGGTGTTTTACTATCTGGATTTCCAAGAAGAAGATAAACCTCTGTTTCAATACCATCTATTTTTCCCGTTAGTTTTTGGTAACGGCTAAATAAAGATATTTTGTTGAAAATTTCTTGTTTTTGAATATTATCAAATCTTTTTATAAAACCTTTTTTCTTCAAAGCCTTAAGAGTTTGATCGTATCCTTTTTGGGCGTGACCAAATTTTCTTGTTGAATGGTAGTCTGAGCCAAAATAAAAAAACAGCTTATACTTACCTTCATTTCTTAAATCATCTTTAATAAGCTCATGTTTAGAATCCATTTCTCCAATAAACTCTACTTTGAACTCTTCGTAGTCGGATCCTTTCTTAAGTGGGCAACGTCTGTATTTTGGGCTCCAAGACTGATAAAAAAGATTTTCTCCTGATCTTGATGCACATTTTCTATTCGCTTTTTTATAAATAGTTTCAGTGTTAAGGGGAAGAACAACTTTATATGTTTCTATATCTACATACTGCTCTGTGAGTAATTTTCCTATATAGGTGTATTCAACTTTAGTAAGCCCAGATTCGTGGAGAGTTTTACTGATAATTTCATAGTTAAATTTTTCAGTTAAAGATGAGTTGTGACCAATCTTTTTAAGGGTTGTTGCTGGACCTAGTGAATAATTAACTTGTTTATTAATTGCAAAAGCAATATCTGTACTATCAGTAAGGAGATAGGCTTTATATTTTATGAAATGAGTCTTTGTCGAGACCTGTGAGAAAGCGCTTAGGCTTATTAGTAGTAAAATTAAAATCATAGGTATTTCTATATTTTAGATAACTTTATGTCACGAAAGAGCACCTAGAAGAGCTTGATTCTTGAAGAAATTACACGATTAATTGGAACTAATGGTCTCTTTTCTTCTGTCCTCTGGTCTCAAGTTCTGCTTTTATTCACCGATAAGAAGTCATGTTAAGCATATTTTCTTACACAGACCCAGCAAGCTATCTACGAGATTCTCTTGAAGAGAAAAAGAAAGCTAATTCATCTTTCTCTTTAAGGTCTTGGGCCCAAAGCTTGGGGATGAAATCCCATGGACCTCTTCATGCCATGTTAAAAGGTGACAGAAATATACCTAAAAAATATGTACCTCTACTTATTAAAAGTTTGAAGCTTCAAAAAAAAGAAGCTAGCTACTTTGAGGCATTAGTCGATCTTCAAAGAGCAAAGTCTATTGAAGAAAAGAAGATGTATAACGATAGGTTAAAACTTCTAGCTCCGAAAGAGACAAGAGAGACTCATGATGTTGAAGCTTATAAGTTTGTCTCGGAGCCACTTCATGTGTTTTTATTTGAAATGACTCAACTTAAAAGCTTTCAAAATTCGATTGGATGGATTAAGTCAAAACTGAGAATAAATGAAAACCTTAAAACTATAGAAGAAACTTTAAAGAGGTTGCAGAATTTAGAAATGTTAACACCAAGTGAAAAAGGATTTGATCGAAAAATCCAACATATTTATACGGCCCAAGATGTAATGAATAAGGCGATTCAAGAAGGGCATCAAAAAATGTGCTCAATAGCAGCTGACCAAGTTTCAAAGCAACCAGTTGAGCAACGAGAATATAGTAGTGTTACTTTTAATATTAAGAAAAAAGACCTTCCAAAGATTAAAGAAGAAATTAGAGAATTGTCTGATCAAATTATACAAAACTATGAAACTAAAGACGGTGAAGGTGAAGAGACTTACGCCTTAAATGTACAGTTTTTTAGCATATCAAAAATTGATTAAAAGAATTTAAGATATTCTTTAAGAGCTTCTTTTTCACTTTCAGAATAATTTTCACAAAGATCAAGATGAATTCCCTGTGTTTTTGAACTTTCAGAATTAACAAAACTTCTTGTTTTTCCATTTAAGCAAAATAGGTGATCCATTCCTTTAATCTGCCCATTAGATGTTAAGTTCTTTCTTGTCCAAACACCGTTTAATCGTCTAACTTTTATTTTGTGTGCAGACTTATCAAGTTTCATCTCTTGAAGAAGCTTAAAGGTTCTTTTTGATTGTATATCTTGAGGTTGATAGCCTTCAAAAATACCAACAAAAGTTTGTGGGATACCAATGGCTTCTGGTGATACTGCTGAGCTACCACCACCATGCTTTAAATCATGACAACTAGTACAGCTGTTTTTGAAAACATTTTGACCTCGATCATAAAGGTTAACATTCTTCTTCACAATCGGCTTTGGCGATTTTAAGCACTTTAAATATTCAGCAACAGGCTCTATGTATGAGGGCTTGCTGTATTTATTAGATCTATTTGTATAAACAAATGCTTCTTGAATAAATGAAGTCGTATCTGGACGAGAAGCTAGTGTTCCGTAATGAGACTCTTTCTCTGTACCAAGTTTCCAGACTCCAGGAGCAGAAACATATAGTTCTCTATCTTCAAAATTTAAACTTGGAGCAAATCCATTAAAGACACCAGGCTCTGAGTTTAAAAAAGATCTTTGAGTTGCAAGACTAGGTGGTTGTTCTCCGATAATATATTTTAATAAAAATTTATTGATAGGCATCTTTTCAGTTGCTGTCATCATTTTTAAAAAGAAACTCTTGTTACCTTTTTTAAGCTTCTTATACATTTTGATTAGCTCTGGTAGCCATCTTGTTTCGTCATATTTTCTTTTATCAACCATCCAAATTGAAAACAAAGTGTATTGGTTAAATTTTCCATATTCAAATGACTCGTTTGCCATTCCAATAGAGACACGGCCATCAGGCAATTTTCCTGTATGGCATGCAGCACAGCTAAATTGTACAATTTTATTTGTCGTAACTCTTTTGAAAGCAAGTCTTTTTTGATGCTTTGATTTTACTATTCCAAAGGGCCATCTTTTTTTAGACCAAGTTTCGTCGTCTAGAAGTCCAAGATTTTTTAGTTTGGGACCAACTTCTTTAAAGTTTTCTATCGCTTTAAGTAAGGCGACTGGAACACCAATATTTGTTCTCATCCCAAGATTTAAAAATGTCCACTTACCACACAAAACTTTTGCACGGTTAAATTGCTTATCCGAAAGTTTTGATTTGCGATTTTTATTTCGACGTTTATTTTCTTTTCTAAACACTTTACATTGGTTTTTTAATAGAGCCTCTTGCGCTATCTGAGACAAGCTAGTACCAGTGTCTATCACTTCATCGTGATAATTTTCCATAATGCAAGAGTTAGAGTATGCAGTTAAAGAAAAAGTGAATAAGAGTAGTATCGAGTAAAGCTTCATTTATACGTCTTCTTTTTCCAATTCTTCAAAAGTAATTTTTTCTCCACCAACAAAGAAACCAATTGATTTACCAGCACCAACGGCTAAACATAAACCAACTTTACCAAAAGAAGACCCTAGTGATATTCCAAATCCTACTCCTAAAGTAAGGTTTGAACCAAAAGTAGACTTTCCATATGCAGGTCCTGTACACATTAGGACAACTGATTGTTTGTCCCAAATTAGTCCAGGGCCAAATAATTTTCTTTCAACAGACCTATTATAAACTTTTCCATGAGAGGATAACTTACAGTCGTAATTTCTTTTAGAGTAAACTAGTTTATGAATCGCTTGAAAATTTTCACCAGGATGACAAATTCCAAAAGTTAGTCCACCGGCTTGAGCGGCAAGGTTACTGCCCTCTACTGCTTCTTGTGTCGCTCTTTCTAAACGGTCATGACAAGCTTCATCCATATCAGGACATTGATTTAGTATAGAGTGAAATTCAGAACGCATCTCTGGATTTTTTGTAATTCTTTTATAGAGTTTTTTAAAAGCTCTCTTTAACTCTTTTTTCTGCTTTCTTTCAATTTTTCGTTGCTGCTTAGCAATTTTTCTTTTCTCGTTTTTTGTTAGTTCTTGAGAGTAGACCGTTGTGCTTAAAAGTGAACAAGACAGCATTAAAAGAATGAATAGATTTTTCATACGTTTTCCTTAATTTGTTAATTATTTTTATTGTATGGGGGAATAGAAGTTAAACATATAAAATATTGTGCATCGCGTAATAAATACATGTTTGAGGTATCAAACAAATGTGCTAGTCTTGATACAATTAATCATAGAGAGGTAGAAATGAAATTAATTTTAATATTAATGCTGGCTTCAAGCACTGTATTTGGAGCAACAAATCAAGATTTAGAACGTAAAATCGATATCTTAGCTGATGAGATTGCTGCTCTTAAGGCATCACAGTCTAATATTGGGTCTAACCAAACTGCTCACGGTCTAGGCCAAGCCGCTTCAAAGGTATATTTTATTAATCAAGGTCTATCTATTGGTGGATATGGTGAGATAACTTACAACCTAAAAGATGCTGAAGACGAAGATAATAATGGAACAGATAGAGACCCTCAAACAGAGGCTCTGAGAAATATTATTTATCTAGGATATAAGTATAATGATAAATGGATTTTAAATACAGAAATTGAAATAGAACATGTAAATGAAGTCTTTACTGAATTTTTATATTTAGATTACCTTGCAAGTGAAAAGTTAAGCTATAGATTTGGTCTTTCATTAATACCAATGGGTTTAACTAATGAACTTCACGAGCCGATTTATTTTAATTCAGTAAATCGTCCAGAAGTTGAAAAGTATCTTCTTCCATCGACATGGAGAGAAAATGGTATTGGAGCCTTTGGTAAGGTTGGAAACTTTAGTTATAAAGCCTTTCTATTCAATGGACCTGATGGTGATGCTATCGCGGCAAAGCCTTCAAATGGAATTCGTTCTGGTCGTAAAAAAGGTGGAGCGAATGGAAAAAAAGATGCTTCAACCTCTTTAATTGTACTTAATGGTAACTATGCTCTTAATACTGCAACTAGTTTTGGTGGATCAATCGCTAAAGGTGCAGGCTCAAGTACGTCTTCGGAAGATCTAGAGTTAACTATTGCTGAACTTCATGCTTCGTATAGAAATAAAGCACTTGCTGTAAAATTTCTAGCTTCAAGAGCAGATATTAATAATGCTGATGATTGGAATGATGCTAATGCTAATAAAATGGCTGAAGTTATGGATGGCTTTTATATTGAAGCCTCTTATGACATCGAAGGGACTCAAGGTTCAGTTTATACTCCGTTCGTTAGATTCTCTGAATATGACCTTCAAAAAGAATTTGATGAAGATGTTGTAGCAAACGATAGATCATTATATAGAACAAATACTGTTGTTGGTCTTGCATATAAGCCAATTGATAGATTAGTATTTAAAGCAGATTACAGTTATAAGCATCGCGGAGATGACACTGGTGTTAATGAATTAAACCTAGGATTAGGATTTGTTTACTAAGATAACATACTCTTTCATTTTAATAAGTACTCTAGCCTGGGGAATTTCTCCAGGCTTTTGTGCATTTAAGAATAGAACTTATCAAGATGTGATCTCTGCTAAATATAAAGAGTGTAAATTAATAAAAGAAAATATTTTCTTAAAAAAAGATCAATTAAATAATATTGAAGAAAAACTTGGTTTTAAAGTCTCATCACTTTTATTAAGATATAAAAATTCGTGTTCAAAAAGCTTTATCTATATTGACTCTCATATTGTAAGAACTTTAAATGAAACAGTAGTCATTGAGGTAAAAGATAAAAGAATTTCCTATATAGAAATCGCTTCTTTTATGGAGCCAAAAGAATATCTCCCTCCTCTTAAATGGATTGATCTTTTAAAACGAAAAGGATCTGAGGTGGATTCGCTAACAGGAGCAACTCTTTCTCAAAATGCTTTAAAAAAGCTTGTCCAAAAATATATTGTGATTGATAATATTCTCAATGACAAAACTTGAAAGAAGAATATTTACCCTAAGTAACCTCTTGGTCTCAATAATAGGGCTTGTTTATTTCATTTATAAATACTTTTTTAAAAATGAAACAGAATTTGGTCTTAGGCCGCATGAGTACACATCAACTTTTTTACATCTTCACATAATAACTGTACCTATTCTTTTAATTTGTTTTGGTTATCTACTTTCAAAGCATATCATTCCGAAATTAACGAAGGGCAATTCTCAAAGAAAGCTCTCAGGCATCTCGCTTTTGGTACTATTTTTTCTTATGACCCTCAGCGGTTATCTTCTTCAAATGGCCTTTGAAAACACACAGTATGTAGAAATTTCACATTTAGGCTTCTCATTTATATGGATTTTCATATACTTATGGCATTTTAGAATGAAAATTTAGTAGTGGTCTCAAATCGAAACCACTTTGTACTCATCTTTACTGCACTTCATTAATACTTAACCTATATTGGGCCCAAGACAAAATAAGGAGCCCAGTATGAAAACAATTTTTAGTTTAATTTTAGTAACTTTATCACTATCAACTTTCGCAAAAGAAAGCGCATGTAATGTTTTTATTAAAAACAAGCATGGAATCGAAGTAAATGTAAAAAATCACGTAACAAATTATGAGCTTGAAGGCCTACTTCTTGATCGAGGCTACGATATTGTAGATCACAAAGAAGATGCAGACTTTACTGTGAAGTTTGAATTAGGTGAAATTCAATATTGTTATGACGGCGATGTTAGTAACTTTGGACTTCTAGTAGATGGCCTTCTTACGAATAGATATTCGGTAGGGATCTCTGTGGAAAAAAGAGATGGGAAAAGAAATTATATCTCAAAAGAAATCTACAAAATTCTAACTGAAAGAAAGCTTAAAAGAAAATATAGAAAAATGATTAAAAAGCTTCCAACGTGTAATAAATAATTGAATCTAACGGAGATAAAAATGAAAAATATAATACTTTTAATGACATTAATTTCAATATCAGCATTTGCTGGAAGTACAAAATGTAAAATCTATTTAGAAAATAAAAAGCCAATCTCAACTGATGGAAAAGATTCAATCGGTTTATATGAACTTGCGGACTTATTAATCGATGCTGGTCATAGCATTGCAGAAACAAAGAAAGATGCAGACATCCAGGTCGATTTTGGATTGGGTGAAGTCTATAACTGTGGAACAGGTATCAACAGTAACTTTGAAGCATTTCTTAATGAGGTAACAACTCCTCATTATATTTCAAGTCTATCTTTTAAAAAAATTGGAGATAAATGGCATACGCACAGAGAGAAATATATTTATAGGAATGCATCTTCTTACAAAGTAAAAAGAAAATTTAAAAGAATGATTAAAAAACTACCAAAGTGTAACTAATTTTAAAAAAAATATAACGGAGACAAAAATGAAAATACTATTAATCTTATCACTAATTTCAATGTCAGCGCTTGCTGGAATTAAAACTAATATCATTCAACTTGAAGAAGGTACTTCAAATACAGATAATACAGACGTTCTTGTATCTTGGAACGGAAGAGTTTTTGAAGTTAATCCAATGAATACAGGACTTGTTGCAAAACTTAAAAAAGCTCAAAATGAAAACTTAGAAGTAGAACTAGAAATTGAATCGGGAATTGAATTTGAAGTAACAGATGAAGTAGAGGAAATTACAGCAGTAAAACTTCTGAATAAAAACAAAAATATTGATCCAACTGAAAACCTAAGCGTCGATCCAATGCTTGACTACACACCAACAGATCTTTCTTCTTATGAAGAAGCAAACAATGTTTTTCAATCACTAGAGGAAGATCATAAAAATCGCTCTCAATGTTATAACAGAGCCTATATTTGGTCTAAAAGAATGGATGATAGATTTGGAATCAAGTCGATGAAAATTTTTATCTTTTATACAAAGAGATATAGAGAAGAAGTTTCTAAAAAATGGTGGTACCACGTTGCTCCAATGGTTAGTGTTGCAGGTGAATTCATGGTTATGGATAGAGAATTTACAAGAACACCTAAATCAGCTGAAGCTTGGGAAAAAGTGTTTACAAAAAAGATGGAAAGAAAAACAGGGATTAAAAACTATAGATGTTTAAAGATGAATAATATTAATGCTTATTACGAGTCGAATAACTATAATAATGAGTTTTGTAATATTCAATACGCAAATATGTACTTTTGGGGACCAAATGATCTTAAGGCTGCAGCTAGAAAAGGTACAATGCAGACAAAGTGGGTAAACTCAAAACTTAGATATGCATCTAAAGAAGCTTTCAAAAAATGGAGAAAAGTATATGAGTCTGTAAAGGTTCAGCAGTAAAATCAAAGCTTTGGGCTCTTAAAAAAGTGAAGATTTTACAAAAGTAGCTGAAATTAAAGGCTTATATGTTATATGTCAGGCAAAGAAATTAAATTAGGACACACAATGAAAAATTTAAATTTATTATTCGTATGTACATTTGTTTTTAGCCTGACATCTTTTGCGAGAAGCGGTGGAATTGGAAATGGTGGAGACGCAGTTGTTTGTAAGGACTACGTAACACTTCTTGATTCTTATGAAGCCTCAGTAAAATATGAGTTAACAATAAATCTAGATAATAAAAATGTTGATAAGCAATCTTTGCGCTCATACGTCCTAACAGCTGTTGATAGGCTTTCTTTGAGAGACAAATATACAGCAAAAAAGCTTTATGATTACGCGATGGAAATGGTTACTGACTTTGAAAATTTTGAGATGTTCAGTCCTAATGCAGAAAGATATAGAGGTAAGGTTATTTATATCGGTCCCGATAGTGTTGGAGAGATAAGTGACTCAAGACATAGAACTGTTCCTGAGGGGTGTGAGTTAAGACAACTTGTTTCTCAAAAAACTCCACAAAGACTTCGTGAAAATAGATATGAAATCAATATGACTCTTTGGAAGAAGTTATCACTTGTTGATCAAGCAATGACTATTTTACATGAGGCTTGGTACAGAATAATGCTCGAAGATGGAGCAAAAGATTCTGAGGGAACTCGATATATGAACGGGTTAATTGCATCAGAAGAATTTGATTCATATTCGTTTGCGAGCTATTTAAAAGAGCTTAAATCAACTGAGAAGAAATATTATATAATTGAAAATAATAGTTCTTTAGTTTTTGATAAAGTTTTTAAAGTGAATCTAAAATCTAAGATTACATTTGAAAAAGATAGTGCGTGTACAAATTCAGTTACTGTAAGAGCAAATATAAAAAGACTTCGAATGATCACGTCTTGGCATAGAGGCCTTGCAAAAACAAACTTCTCAAACGTTTGTTTCAATGACTCTGTTATGAAGTCTCTGACACTTCCAAACAAGCTTGCTTCAAAAAGAATAAACTTTGTTATGGATAATTACCTTCTTCGTGCAAATAAGCTTATTGATAAAAAAGCAACGATCTACTTTAATGACAACGGAACCTTCAAAGAAGTAACTGGTTTAAAATTTGAAGCTCTTTATAAGATGAATTACAAGTGTAAGTCTGATGATGGAGAATACGTTTCAGATGAAAGAGGTGAGAACTGTAAAGGACCATACCTTATTCATGATTCTAAGGTTAAAAACCCTGAAAATGTAATCTTTGATTCTAAAGAAACGCCGATAGGGTTCTTTTAATTTTATTGTAATAAGTTCGACATTTAGCTCACTCATATTATGAAGTACTTGTTTGTATTCGTAATTCTAATGAGTTCCAGCTACCCAAAAGACTTTCTTTCTTCGGAAAAGAAGGTTCATTTAATTGAACTATTTTCTTCAGAAGGATGTTCTAGTTGTCCTCAAGCAGAGAAGTGGTTAAATCACTTTAAAGAAAGTGATTTGCTATGGACTCGAATTATTCCGATTGAACTCCACGTAACATACTGGGATGACCTTAATTGGCTTGGTAGTCAGTGGAAAGACCCCTTTTCTCAAAAAGGCTTCACTGAAAGACAAAAGGAATACCACTTAATTCGTAAAAAGGGAGTTTACACTCCACAAATAGTTATCGACGGAGAAATTTCTAGAAATTATAACCTAGAAACTCTTGATAATAAGAAAGTCGGTGTATTGAAGGCTTCTTTTAATGAAAAAACAAATCAAGCAAAACTATTTTTTTCTTCAATCGCAGCGAAACCTTCCTTTTGTGAAGGAAGCTATATTCATGGTGGAGTGATTTCAAATATTCGCGGTGGTGAAAACAAGGGGAAGAGGTTGGAGCATGAATTTATATCTGGGCATATTGCAAAGGCTAAAGCTTCTAAAAATAAAAGCCAATATACTTGTGACTTAACACTCAAAAGAACTTTTAGAAATAAAAAATTAAAATTTAAAAAGCAGGGAGTTGTTTTTTGGATAAAAGATAAAGATCACAATGTTGTTCAGTCTGTTGGCGGCTATCTTTAATTACATAAATGGTTTATCACCGGCTGCATGATCTGTTAGATCTACAACTTCGTGAACAAAGTCAGGAAACTTCCCAACAATTAATCTTTCAATACCATCTTTTAAAGTGGCTTTTGAAGAAGAACAGCCCTGGCATCCACCAGTAAGTTTTACAAATAGCTTAGAGTTATCAAAATCAACAACTTCTATATCTCCACCGTGTGAAGCAAGAGCTGGTCTAATTTGATCATCAAGAACTTTTTCAATTTTTCTAAGCATGGTAATTCCTTAATTTAATTTCACTTATTTTTAAGCTATTTTTCAGAGTTTGCCAAGATCTGGCTTGTCGATTGCTTTACTGTATTGATGCGTGAATTTAACACCTTACTGGATAATCGTTCAAATCTTCTATTTATTGCTCCAACTGGATGGGGAAAGACCACCCTTTTGTTGGAGTTGATGCAAAACTCCAATAAATCATGGATTTACCTCTCTCCACTGAGAGCCTTGGCTAATGAATTTTATATTCGAGCTGAGTCATTGGGAGGAGTTGTTCTGATAAAGTCGGCAGCAGAGGCAAGACAGCTTTTAAAAAATGGTTTGAAATTTAAACTATTAATTATAACTCCTGAACTTTTAAGTGAGAGTCTTTTGCAGTCTTTTGAGAAGGATACTCATTTTGTTTTCGATGAAATACATCTTTTTATGTATTGGGGGAAAAGCTTTCGACCAAAATTAATTGAATCTTTGGAATCAATTCTATCTCTTGAATTTTCAACCTTAAGTCTTACGGCCACGATGTCTGAGGATCTTCTAAGCTTGTGGAAGTCATTTACAGGACAAATGGGTCTTTCAAATTATGTGATTAATCTTGGAAATCATCGTTTAAAAAAATGGCCATGTAAAATTACTTATATACCTAATCATTTTAAAGAAAATCTTCTTGATGAATTAACACTTATGAAGACAGAGCATACAAAACTAATTTTTTGCAAATATAGGCAAGAAGTAGAGAGAGTGAAAAAGAGACTGATTGATGAGGGAAAAATTGTTTTAAGTTGTATTGGAGGAGGAACAAATGAATTTAGTCTTGAGCTTAGTAAGTATGAAAAGCCCGATTTCATTGTTTCTACATCTGCACTTAGTCACGGAGTAAATTTACCTAAAATATCAGTTGTTTATATTTCCTATAAGGTGAGTAACTTTGATTTTTGGATTCAGATGAGTGGTAGAGCAGGAAGAAGAGGTGAACGCTTTACTCTTTTCACTCATGATTATGAATTTATACCTAAAAAACAAAACATTTTATCGATTGTTTATTTGCTCTTATTGAAATTAAAAAATATGATCTACCCCTATGAACTTAGAAGGTATTTTAATAAATAAAACTCCATACAAAGATAGAGATATTATAGGCAAGCTTCTATTGCGCTCAGGGAAGGTTGTGGACTTGTATTTTTATGGCGGTCGAGGTGGTGGAAAGCTTCAAAAAGGAAGCATACTCGAAGTTGGCTATATGCTTAAGGTTACACTTGCACCAGCGAGAAAAAAGGGCATCCAGAGTATGCAAATTGCTAAGGAGTGGAACCTTGTTTGGGAAGCAAAGCATATTAGAAAGAATTTCCAAGCTTTTTATCTATTGAGCTTTATATTCGAACTAACTTCAAAAATTGCAATCGAGTTTGACCCTGAGGACGCTTCTGATGAAGATCAAGCTGGAGTCTTTAAAATTGTAAGTAATAGTTTATTTCACTTAGATAAAAATCTCGAAGGAGAAGATGTGAATTTGTTTGACCATCTTTTTCTTTTTCTTGGAAAATTAACCTATGAACTAGGAATTTTACCAGATCTAAAAGATTGCCTTTATTGTCACAAGGGACTCGATGGATTTGAGCTTATGAAGTTTGAGCCTCAAAATGGTGGATTCACCTGCAGAGAGTGCTTATTGCAAGCTGATCAGAGTATTTCGTCGAATAAGAATTTATTTAATGATCTACAAGCCTCGGCTGAACTTAGAAAGAGGATGACTCATTCTTTGTCTCTTAAATTTTCTCAAATTCTCGATTTTAAAGATACGACACGTGGAAACTGCGACGCCATATTTAGTTATTTTTGCTATCAATTTAACTTTCAAAAAACAGACTTTAAAACGTGGACGATGCTGGTTGCTCTATAGGTAATTTGCAAATTCAGTGAGAGATTTAAAGTCTTTGAATTTACTTTCTTTTTTTGAATTTAAAGTGACCCCAGTCATCCCAGCATTCTCACCGCACTGGGCATCGATCACTTTGTCACCAATCATAAAACTATTTTTTGTATCAATGTCGTACTCTTTAATACATTCAAGAATTAAAGTGGGATTTGGTTTTCTACAATCACAGCCATCATCAGGCGCATGAGGACAAAATTTGAGTGCTCTAAACTCTATATCATCTTGCGTAAAACGATCGAGCATAGCTTTGTGAAATAGGTGCATTTGATCGATACTAAAATAACCTCGACCAATACCGGATTGATTCGTCACAATAAAAAGCTCAAATCCTTTAGATTGAATAAGCTTAAGTGCTGAGAAACTATCCTCGTAAAACTCAAGGTCTTTTGTCTCGAACATATAGTTTTTATCAATGATTAGAGTGTTGTCTCTATCAAAAAACACGGCTTTTTTACTCATAAATTGATGGTAGCAAGATTTGCTCAAATAAGCTATTATCCTGATATGATTAAGCTTTTAAAACTGATGTTCCCTTTTATTAGGCCATACCTAAGACTCGCAATAATTGCGACGATTTGTTCATTTCCAATTGCTGCCATTAAAGCTTATCAGGCCTATTTCATTAAAGATGTCGTTGATGGAATCTTTGATCCAAATGCAACAGAAGACTTGGCCTTTAAATTAGCAGGAATTGTTATTGGACTTGCTGTTTTAAATTATCCGTTTCGCTATATGCACTTTTATGGAATGAGATCTGTTGTGGATCAAGCAACTTGTAATATTCGTCGAGCAATTTATCAAAAATTTCAACATCTATCTGCAAGTTTCTATTCAGATTCTAAACAAGGAAAGCTTCTTTCGATCATGATAAATGATACAGCGATTTTTTCTGAATCATTTATGCACGGTCTTGCGATAATTCGAGAGCCTATAACTGCTCTTGGTCTTTTGGGTGTTGCTTTTTATCATGATTGGAAATTAACGATCATAATCTTTGCACTTGTTCCTCTTTTCTCTTTTATTTTTACTGTAACAGGTAAAAGAATTAGAAAGTATATTTCTCGAGCTCAAGAAGATACTGCTGATATGACTCATCATGCTTCTGAAGGTTTAAATGGGCAAAAGATAATTAAATCATTTAATCTTCAAACCTATATGGTTGAAAGATTTGATATCGCTCTTAATAAATTTATTGGTCATAAAATTAAAAGTAATTCTGCAGAGGAGCACTCTCATCCAATGGTAGAAACTGTTGGTGCTTTAGGGTTTGCGACTATTATCATTTTGGCCTACTACAGAAGTCAGGACTCGGGTCTTACGGCCGGAGAGTTTATGAGTTTCGTTGGTTCGTTAGCTTTATTTATGGAGCCTGTAAGAAAGTTTTCTAAAGCCAATACAAAATTAAATCAAGCAAGGGCAGCAGCAGACAGAATTTTTAAACTTCTTGATGAGCCAGAAGAAACAAATAGTGGAACTAAAGATCTTAAAGAGTTTAAAGATAAAATTGAATTTAAAAACATTACTTTTTCTTATGGAAAAAATACGGTGTTAAAAAACTTTAACCTTACAATTAATAAGGGTGAAAAAATTGGTCTTGTTGGATTATCGGGTTCTGGGAAGTCGACATTAATAGCACTTCTTTTGAGGCTTTATAATATTGAACAGGGTGAAATATTAATTGATGGCTTAAACATTAAAGAGTACACGATTGAAAGTTTAAGAGATGTATTTGCACTTGTGAGTCAGGATATCTTCTTATTCAATGATACTGTTCGTGAAAATTTACTTTCAGGTAATACTTATACTGATGAACAAATTAGCCATGCTTTAGAAGTTTCTTATGCAAGTGAATTTGTTGATACACTGCCTAAGCAACTTGAAACTCATATTGGAGATAGAGGGTTAAAACTCTCTGGTGGTCAAAGTCAAAGGTTAACAATTGCTCGAGCATTCTTGAGGGATTGCCCGATAATGCTATTCGATGAAGCAACATCTGCTCTAGATAATGAGTCGGAAAGAGTTGTGCAAAAGGCTCTCGATAAAGTTGCGGGGCATAAAACAGTTATTGCCGTTGCACACAGACTTTCAACAATTCAGGACTATGATAGAATTGTTGTCCTTAATGAAGGTGTTAAAGTTGAGGAAGGTAATCATGCTGAGCTTATGTCTCAAAATGGTGAGTATCAAAAATTATATGAATTAAGCCAAGTTAAATAATAAAAAATATGGAGAAGACTGTGACAACAGAAAATGTAAAAGACATGAATGACATCGTAAGCCTTTCAAAAAGAAGAGGATTTATTTTTCAAAGTTCTGAGATTTATGGAGGACTAGGTTCGTGTTGGGATTATGGTCCACTAGGTGTTGAGTTAAAAAACAATATTAAAAGCTCATGGTGGAAAGCGATGACTTATAGAGAAGATGTTGAAGGCGTTGATGCTTCAATTCTTATGCATCCACAAGTTTGGAAAGCGTCTGGTCATGTTGATGGTTTCTCTGACCCTCTTGTTGACTGTAAAGAATGTAAGTCTAGATTTCGTGCAGATAAAATTGATTTAAATGCAGACTGTGAAAAATGTGGAGCAAAGGATTCTTTTACAGAGCCAAGAGATTTCAACCTAATGTTTGAGACGACTATGGGCCCAGTAAAAGACTCTGGGGCAACTGTTTATTTAAGACCAGAAACAGCTCAGGGAATTTTTACAAACTATTTAAATGTTCAAACGACAATGAGAAAAAAACTTCCATTTGGAGTTGCTCAAATAGGTAAAGCTTTTAGAAATGAAATTACTCCAGGAAATTTTATTTTTAGAACTCGTGAATTTGAACAAATGGAAATGCAATATTTTATTAAACCAGGAACACAAGACGAAGCCATGAAAAAATGGAAAGAAATTCGTTTCCAATGGCACTTAGATAATGGGTTAGATGAAGATAAACTACGTTGGCATGATCATGGGGAAGAGCTTGCTCACTATGCTGATGCAGCTTTTGATATTGAATACCTTTTTCCGATTGGTTGGGACGAAATGGAAGGAGTTCATTCTAGAACTGATTTTGATCTTGGAAGACATGCTGAACATTCAGGTAAAAACTTAAACTACGTTGATACAGAAGATGGAAATAAAAAATATATACCATATGTACTAGAAACAAGTGTTGGTTGTGATCGTCACTTACTAGCAGTTCTTTGTAATTCATATAAAGTTGAAAATGCAGGAACTAAAGAAGAGAGAACCGTTTTAAAATTTAAGCCTCATCTTGCACCTATAAAAGTTGCAATTATGCCTCTTATGAAAAAGCCAGCTCTTCAAGAAGTGGCTCGATCTATTCTTTCTGATATGCAAAAACGCTATAAGTGTGAATACGATATCGCAGGTTCGATTGGTAAAAGATATAGAAGACAAGATGAAATTGGGACTCCATATTGTATAACTGTTGATTTTGATACCCTTGAGGATCAAGCAGTTACTGTTAGAGATAGAGATTCAATGACTCAGGAGAGGATCAAAATTGCGGATCTTCAAAACTATATTCTAAATAAATTTGGTTTTTAAGCCCTAAACTAAAAAAAATACATGGTATCTATACAAAGAGGAGTCCTATATGAGACTCCTTTTTTATTAGTAATAGGCTTAAGGGGAATTTTCATGAAAATATCAATTATCATTGTTTTTATCTTATCTTTAACAGCTTTTGCAGGGCAAGATCCAGCAACAAAAATCTATAATGGTTATAAATATAATACTCTTAAGAACGCCAAGGTTTATGGCAGTGAATGGCTAGATGAAATAGAAGTTGTTTTAGAAAGACGTCATGATTTTCTAGAAAACGTATCTTATATTGGTGAAGACTGGGGAAATGTAACTGAGTTCTGTAATTGGAGTGAAGAAGAATCGGAAGATTATTTCAATGACAGCGAAGTTTATACATCAACAGTTTGGAATAAAATTGTTAATAAGAAAGGAAAAACGAAAGGGTATATTCTTTACCTTTTTGCATCAGTTAATGACTGTGAATATCCAAGAGGTACATATATTGTTGGAAAGGATGGTAAAGAGGTTGATACAGAAACTCTTTGGGTTCTAGAAGAAATTGATCTTGGAAGTTACCTTGAAAACAAAGTAATCAAATAATCAATTCTATACTGCTCGAGTCAGTTATTTAACTTAGATTCTCGCTTTTCAAGTTCTTAGCATATGATAAAATAGTTCCAGTTAAATCATTAAGAACAAGGAAGTTGCTTTGAATAAATGGGTCTATAGCTTTAGTAGTGAAAAAACAGAAGGTAGTAAATCGGATAAAGATCTACTCGGTGGCAAAGGTGCAAACCTTGCAGAAATGTGTAATCTTAAACTTCCTGTACCTTCAGGTTTTACAGTTTCTACGGAAGCCTGCCTTGATTACTATAAGCAAGAAAAAAAAATCAGTGATGAAATAAAAAAACAAGTTGAATCAGCTCTTTGTGACGTTGAAAAGATCACTTCCAAAAAATTTGGTGATAAAGAAAATCCTTTATTATTTTCAGTACGCTCTGGAGCGAAAGTTTCAATGCCAGGGATGATGGATACAGTTCTAAACCTTGGAATGAACGATGAAACCGTTGTTGCCATGGCCGAAAAAACTGGTAATGCCCGCTTCGCATGGGACTCCTATCGTAGATTTATTCAAATGTTTTCAAATGTTGTTTTAGGATTAAACACTTCAATACTTGAAGCACAACTAGAAGATCTAAAAGAGGCCAGAGATTATAAAGAAGATACTGAACTTGATGCTGAAGATCTTCAAGAGTTAGTAGAAGTTTATAAATCAGTTCTGCTTGAAGAATATGGAAAAACATTTCCACAAAATCCAATGGATCAGCTTTGGGCTGCAATTGGAGCAGTATTTGGTTCATGGAATAATGCTAGGGCCATGAAGTATAGAGAGATGAATAATTTCTCACATGAATGGGGAACAGCTGTAAATGTTCAATCCATGGTCTTTGGTAATACAGGAGAGACTTCAGGCACGGGGGTTTGTTTCACAAGAGACCCTTCAACAGGTGAGAAAATTTTCTTTGGAGAGTATTTAATGAATGCTCAAGGAGAAGATGTTGTTGCTGGAATTAGAACACCGGCACCAATTAATGATGCTAGTAAAAATGATTCAAATAAAACATTTAAAACTTTGGAAGAAGTAATGCCAGAGGCATTTGTTGAACTTACAAATATTTATAAAAAACTTGAGGGTCATTACAAAGACATGCAAGACATTGAGTTCACAATTGAAGAAGGAAAACTTTATATCCTTCAAACTAGAAATGGTAAAAGAACAATAAATGCAGCTCTTAAAATAGCAGTTGATCTTGTTGAAGAAAAAATTATAACTGAAAAAGAAGCTGTTATGAAAATTTCTCCAGATGATCTTGATAAATTATTGCATCCAAGACTAGATCCAAAAGCTGATAAGACACATCTTGCAACAGGTTTACCTGCAAGCCCTGGGGCTGCATGCGGACAGGTTGTATTTGATTCTGATACTGCAGCCACTTGGGTTGATGGCGGGAAAAAAGTAATTCTCGTGAGACAGGAAACTTCACCAGAAGATATTGGGGGAATGAATGCAGCAGAAGGTATCTTAACGGCAAGAGGTGGAATGACTTCTCATGCAGCAGTTGTTGCCAGAGGAATGGGAAAACCTTGTGTAGCTGGATGTATGGCTCTTCAAATAAGTGAAAAAGAAAAAACATTAATTGTTGCAGGTAAAACTTTTAAAGAAGGGGATTATCTAACTCTTGAAGGAAGTTCAGGTGAGGTTTTTGAGGGGATTGTCCCAACAATTGATGCCGAAATCTCTGATAACTTTGCGACTTTTATGTCTTGGGCAGATAAGTTTAGAAGATTAAAAGTAAGAACCAATGCCGATAACCCTGAAGATTCTAAAGTTGCTGTTGCCTTTGGAGCAGAGGGAATAGGTCTTTGTCGAACAGAGCATATGTTCTTTGCACCAGAGAGAATCTTAGCAGTTAGAGAAATGATCTTTGCAACAACAAAAGAAGAAAGAATGAAAGCAATTGATAAACTGCTTCCATATCAAAGAGAAGACTTCGAAGGAATTTTTACTGAGATGAATGGTCTTCCGGTAAACATTAGATTACTTGACCCTCCTTTACATGAATTTCTACCCCATAAGGAAAGTGAAATAGAAGAACTTGCAGAAGCACTTGGTGTAGACACATTAGTCGTTAAACATAGACAAGATAATCTTCACGAATTTAATCCAATGCTAGGACACCGCGGTTGTCGACTAGGGATTACTTATCCAGAAATTTATAAAATGCAGGTTAGAGCAATTATGGAAGCTGCAATTAATGCTAATCAAAAAGGTATTGAAGTTTACCCAGAGATTATGATTCCATTAATCGCATCAGCAAAAGAGCTTGAAATATTAAAAACAGAATCTTTAGATGTAATTGCAGATGTATTTAGTGCAAAATCAACGAAAATAAAATTTAAGTTAGGGACTATGCTTGAATTACCTAGAGCGTGTATTACAGCTGATAAAGTCGCAGCTCACGCTGACTTTTTCTCTTTCGGAACAAACGACTTAACTCAAACAACATTTGGTCTTTCACGTGATGACGCTGGAAAGTTCTTACCCCAATATCAAACGCGAAAAATATTTGAGCGCGACCCTTTCGTTGCCCTCGATAGAGATGGAGTAGGTTTCCTTGTTGAACATGCGGTAAAAGCCGGTAAAGCTGCAAACCCAGAGCTTCATTGTGGAATCTGCGGAGAGCATGGAGGAGAACCAAGCTCAATTGATTTTTGTCATAAAGCAGGGCTTGATTATGTAAGTTGTTCTCCTTTTAGAGTTCCAATTGCAAGACTTGCAGCAGCTCATTCCGCGATTAATGAAACAGATAAGTAAGGTAACTCAAGATTTCTTAGAAGATAGTTATATTGATGCAATTGATATTGGTATCGTTGATTTTGATAAGAAGACTTTTGAATCAAAACTCTTTTCTAATCCTTTATTAGAAGATGAAAAAAATAAAATTTACTTTGATTTAGCGAGCGTATCTAAGCCTCTTGTAAATGGAATCGGATTTCTTGCATGTAAAAAACAAATTTCTGATGAAATGAAGCTTGTTTTAAATCATCAAGGTGGTTTACCCTCTTGGGGGCTTCTAAGTAAAGATACTTGGAAAGATACTATCCTCAATTACAAAATTCAAAAGTCGAAGACTCTGTACTCTGATTTCTCTGCACTAAGATTCTATTTAGAATGTGAAAAGCTTGGTTTAAACTTAAAAAAAGAATGTGAAAACTATTGGGACTCTGAAATCGTTTTTTGGAAAGATTTAAAAGATGATTTTAAAACTGTGCAAAATGGCTTTGTAAAACAGAAGGAAAATTTCAGAGCTGTTCACGACCCTAACGCTTATAATTTAGATGAATTTGTAAGTCACGCGGGTCTTTTTGGAACAGCTAATGGTGTGGCCAAGACATTACTTAAGCTTGATAAAGATTTTAATCTATTAGACTTGATGGATGAAAGTATGCAAAAAGACGAGTCTAGATTTGTAAACAGCTGGGACAGAGTAGAAGATATCTCAAATACTTTTGCTGGTATTGGCTGCTCAAATCGAACTTTCGGGCACTTAGGCTTTACAGGGACCTCCATTTGGATTGATTGTAAGAAAAAACTAGGACATATAATACTTAGTAATGCGACAAAATTGTATTGGTATGATAAAAAATCCTTTAATAGGTACCGAAAAACTATTGGAGAATTGGTATGGCAAAATTACTCTTAGCCTTTATTTTATCATTTAATCTATACGCACTAGATACAATTATTATTTCTGATTTAGATGACACTATAAAAAGAACAAATGCAGGATCTACTATTCCTGCCGGAATAAACGCTTTATTTACGAGAAAAGTATTTCCTGGAATCCCAGAACTTTTTAAAACATTAGAAAGTGAAGTAAATGGTTTGTATGTTCTTTCAAATTCGCCTCATATTTTTAGATTAAATATTTGTCGTCTAATGAAAAAGTACAATTTAAACCCAGATCACGTACAAACAAGAAGCCTAATTAAAAATAAAGATAAATTTAAATATAAATACGACTATATTGTAAAAAAAATCATTTCAACAAATTCAAAAGCAATCTTAATGGGTGACGATGTAGGGGAGGATCCTGAAGTTTATGCTAAGGTTCTTAAGAATTACCCTGAGCATGTTGCTGGAATCTATATTCATGTAATAAAAAATAGAGAAGTGCCTTCAGTTGTTACAAAAATACATTCATTTTTAGATATCGCACTTAGTGAGTATAAGTCTGAACGATTAAATTTTTCACAGTTATCAGTAATGGTAAATAGATTTAACTCAATCAAAAAATTCAAAAAACTTTTTCCAAAGTTTAAGCATTGTCCTCGTTCTAGTTGGAGATCTGAAACAGCTGGAGAGATAGTTGATATCGTTAATAATATGACGAATACAGTGATTAAGTTTTGTAAAAACCGCTAAATAGACTATCATATTAGCTATGAACTTAGCGAATATGATTGAAGCGGAAGCTCTTGTTGAATTAAAAGATAAAATTAGTAAAGTATTCTTCTACAGAATCTGTGGAACGGGAATGGGAGCATGTGCTTGCTTATTAAAAGAAGCTGGCTTTGAGGTTTCCGGTGCTGATCAAAAATTTTCTCCACCGATGAGTACTTATTTGGACTCAACAGGTATTGAGTGCCATTCATTAGATAAAGTAGATGCTGAATTTTTAAAGCAATTTGATTTAATAATCGTAGGTAATTCGGTACCTCGAAATTCTGAACACGCTAAATTAATTGAATCATGCGGAGTTAATTTTACTTCCTTTCCAACAATCCTTGGAGCATACGTCTTGTCTGAAAAAGAAGTTATTGGACTTGCTGGGACACATGGAAAAACAACAACAACTTTCTTTTTAACACAAATGCTTGAAAGCCTTGGCGAGGATACAGGATATTTCATTGGTGGAATTATTGATGGAAGGCCACCTTCAAAAATAGGAAAAAGTAAGTTCTTTACTATTGAGTCAGATGAATATGATTCAGCGTATTTTCAAAAATATTCAAAGTTTAGGCAATATGAAATTGATTCACTTATCTTAACATCTTTAGAGTTTGACCATGCGGATATTTTTTCAACTATTGAAGATATTGAGTCTGAGTTTGAATCAATCATACCAAAACTTGAAAAGCCTATTGTTGCAAATGATGCTTATTCGTCTATTCACAAACTAGCAAAAAAATATGCTCAACAAAAATGGCATATTTATGGAGAAGAATCACCTCTAGGCCCAAATAATATAAAGGTTTTAGATGGAAAATCATTCTTTGAGATGAAGTTCGAAGAAAAGATTTATTCATTTGAAACAAATATAATTGGAACTCATAATATTTTAAATATAGCTTCATGTATTACTGTGTTGAGAAACTATGACTTTTCAATTGAAAGTATTCAACAAGCAGTACTAAGCCTAGGTTTAGTTAAAAGAAGACAAGAAGTAAGAGGAAAGTATAAAAACTCAATTGTGATAGATGACTTTGCTCACCATCCAAGGGCAATAGACTTAACTATAGATGCAATAAAGTCTCGCTTTCCTAGTAAGAAAGTAATCACAGTATTTGAGCCTGTTTCTGCGACAGCGAGAAGTAATGTTTTTCAAAACGAGTTTTGTGAAAGTCTGGCAAAATCAGACTCAGTGATTATTGCTCAAAGTGATATCAAAACGACTGCAAAGGAATCTAAAGACCTTGATTGTAATCAATTGGTTAAAGACTTAAACGCAAAGGGAATTTTATCTTCGACAACTGATGATTTAGAAACATTGATAAAGTCGATTGATGACCAGCAAGGGGATGATTCTTTACTACTTATTTTAAGCAATAGAACTTGTATTGGATTGTGGGAGTCACGTTTCGTTGATGAATTGGTCTAAACTTTTATTCCTAATTTTTGTTTGTTCAAATGCCTATAGTGATGATCTTTTTCTATGGCAAGGTAACCTTTACAAAAAAATTAAAAAATACGAAAAAATACACAAGAAGTTTACCAAACAGGTATGTACACCTGGGACTGACTTTAAATATCAAAAGCTTCTAAAGAACTATAGAGCTCAAGGAAACTATCTACCGATCTATAAAGGGCGTGTTGACAGGGATGCGATCAGAAGAAATCTTGCGCTATTCCCTCAGAAATTAACGTATATTAAATCAATTGAAAAAAAATTAAAAAAGAAAAAAAGACTTCCGTCATTTAAAAAAATATCAAGACCAATACGAGAATCATTAAAAGAATTACTCTTATTAAACAAGAAACATATGCTTGCCAAAACGACAGATGAAAAAGATAAAATAAAAATAAAATCAAAGAAAAGACTTAAAAAGTTAAAAAAAGAATATGATCGATTTATGAATAGAATCTTTTTCTTTAAAAACTTTGGATATCCAAATGATCATCTGGCAAATAGATTTAAATATGAAAAAAACAAAGTTAAAGGTGAAAACTCAAAGAAACGATCAAATAGAATCTTCTTTTATAGAAAAATGTTTGAAGATGGAACTTATGAAAAAAATCAAACCAGAGGTGATATATACACTCGATCAACTCTTGATACAATTTACTATGAACTGAGAAGCCAGGAAGACTTTATTTCTGAAAATCTTCGCTATGATTTAGAATGGTCTTTAAGGGTGATTGAAAGATTTATTAAAAGAGGGTACAAAGCCCAGCTTTATAGAATGAAAGAGTGGTACAAGAGAACTTCTGATAAATATTCTTTTTATAAAAATATAATAAAGACAAAAAATAAAAAAACAGCTCAAAAGCTTGTTGATAAAAAGCACAAAGCGACTATTGCTCTTAAGCAGTTTACCTACGATAAACAGGCAGAGGTTTATCTTTTTTGGCAAAAACAAGAACGACTAATGAAATCATTATTTTCTCTTGAAACAATTCTATACAATGAGGTTGGAAGAGTAGATGAGCCTGATGGACTTGAACGAAAAGACGTCGCTTATATTGTTATGAACCGAGTGACCCATCCAGTTTATAGTAAGCTAAAAACTAATCAGCCAATTATAAAAAGAATTAAAGATGATACAAATAGTTATAAAGACGAACGTTGGTTAAATACTTTATTTCGGACTGGAGAGTTTTCATTTACTTACCACTATATTAGTTCTTCATCTAAAATCTACTGCCCTGATATGAGTCCAGTAGGTAGAAGGCTTAGAGCTAGAAATTTAAAGATTGCTTTAAAAGGTCTGAAGGTTAAACGAGAAGACTTTAATGTATTTAGATATTTTTCTCGAGTTTCTATGTTTGGAAAAATAGATATGAGCTCTGTTTGGAGTCAGTATAAACCGGTCCCAGAGAAAGCTGGTTATGAGGCGAAGAACCAAGCAAAGCTTCTTAAAGAGTATAAGAAAGACAATTACGAATACTTTTATGAGTTTGATGATCCGCGCAAAAGAAACTTTAAGGTCATCAGGATAAATGAGAAAGTTTACTCAATGACTTTTAAAAGAGGAAAGGCAGTTTTTCACAAGTACAGAAGCCCACATCTTTTTAAGTATTTTGCAAAGAAGTAATTGCCGTAGGCAGTCAAATTTAGTATAACTCACTCCTAGTGTATTATTTATTTAGTTCGATTAGGAGAACCTAAAAATGCTTAAAAATTATATATTTACATCAGAATCAGTAACTGAGGGACATCCAGATAAGATTGCAGATCAAATTAGTGATAGCATTCTTGATGCTCTTCTTGCAGAAGACCCAACATCTCGTGTTGCTTGTGAAACTATGATCACAACTGGGATGATTCAACTTGCTGGTGAAATTACAACAAATGCACAAATTGATTATCATGAGATCGCTCGTGAAACAGTTAGAAAGATTGGTTATGACCACTCTGATAAAGGCTTTGATGCCAATACATGTGGAGTTAATCTTGCTCTAGACAAACAATCACCAGACATTGCTCAGGGAGTAAATGAAGGTGAAGGTGTAGACTTAGATCAAGGTGCTGGTGACCAGGGAATCATGTTTGGTTATGCGTGTAATGAAACTGATGCTTTTATGCCAATGACTATTGATTTATCTCATAAGCTTGCTAAGAGATTAGCTGTTGTTAGACATGAAAATATTGTTCCTGGATTAAGAGCTGATGGAAAGACACAAGTTTCTGCAGAATACGTTGACGGTGTTTTAAAAAGAATAGACTCAGTTGTTGTTTCAACTCAACATTGTGAAAGTCTAACTCAGGCACAACTTCATGAGGCTCTAAGAGAAGAAGTTATTAATAAGACTTGTCCTGAAAACCTTATAGATAATGATACAAAATTCTATATTAACCCAACTGGAAAATTCGTAATTGGTGGACCAATGGGAGATGTTGGATTAACTGGTAGAAAGATCATCGTTGATACTTACGGTGGGCACGGAGCTCACGGTGGTGGTGCATTCTCTGGAAAGGATCCTTCAAAGGTTGATAGATCAGCAACATATGCTGCTCGTCAGGTTGCGAAACATGTAGTTGCAGCTGGGCTAGCTGATAGAGCTTTAGTTCAAGTTGCTTATGCAATTGGTGTTAGTAAGCCAATGAGTTTCCTTGTTGATACTTTTGGAACAAACAAAGTTGATCAAGATGCAATTACAAAAGCAGTTAATGAAATTTTTGACATGAGACCTAAAGCAATTGTTCAAAGGTTAGATCTTTTAAGACCGATCTATTCAGAAACAGCTGCATACGGACACTTTGGAAGAACAAGTTCAAATGGATTTACTTGGGAGAACCTTGACTATCTTGAAGAGCTTAAAGCAAGATTCTAATTAGAAAAACATAAAGTAATTTGGCCCTCTTATTCGAGGGCCTTTTTTTTGGAGAAAAATGAATTTTATAAAAATGTCTGATGAAGAATTTAAAATATTTCAAAAGCGCTCAATGGAGTCTTATGGAAAAGATATTGCTCGTAATAGAGAAATATCTGAAGAGGAAGGAATAAAGTTAGCTCATGAACAAGAAGAGGATATTTTAAAGCCTAAAGAAGGTGAGACTCATTATTTTTTTACATTAATTGAGAATGAAAAAAAGTGTGGTTGGTTGTGGGTGAATTCTAAAGAGGTTGGAGCAAGAAAAGATTTTTTCATTTACGATATTTTTTTAGAAGAAGAATTTAGAGGTAGAGGCTTAGGGGAAAAGGCGATGTCTATGCTCGAAGATAAAGTAAAAGAACTTAAAGGAAGTAGAATTGGTTTACATGTTTTTGGTTTTAATGAAAGAGCAATAAAACTTTATAAAAAGATGGGTTATGAAACAACAAATATAGGAATGAGAAAAAAACTTTAACTAGTCTTCTTCTTCTAAGATAAAAACCTCTTCAACACTAGATTGTAGAACAGTTGCAATCTTAAGAGCAAGAGTAATGGTAGGTTGATACTTACTTGACTCAATAGAATGAATTGTTTGCCTAGAAACATTACACATATGCGCTAGATCCTTTTGGCTCATACCATTATTAGTTCGAATTTCTTTAACATTATTTAGCATATCTTGATGTCAAGTCTACTTGACATGGATTTTAATGTAAAGCATACTTTACATCAAAGGAGAGAGTATGAAAGCTGTAAAGACAAGTGTAAGAAATAGACTCATTTTAAGCATTGGATTCTTAATCACAATGTTCCTTGTACATAAACTAGTGATAGAGCAAGAATTCTTCTTTAAACCATTTTTAGCTTGTTGTTTTATCGTCATCCTTATCAACTTTTGCTGGCTACAAAAAACTCCAGAGCAAATGGACGAAAGAGAGAAGCTTGAGCTTATAAAAGTAAATTCATCAATGTTTAATATCACTTCAACCTTAGTTGGCTGTGTTTTTATAATACATTTAATTTGGTATCAACAGATGACTATTATTGAATTTGCGCTCTTCTCAATGCTTCCAGCATCGATATATTTTAGTATTAGAATGTTTAAACTAAATCGCTTGATGACTGAATAAATTTATATGATAAACTCTTTCTATGAATGAAATTTACTTTCTTATTCGTTACACGCCTTTTTGGGCCATACCTCTATTTTTAATGGCCGGAGAATTTGCGTATTTATTTTGGATGAGAAAGAAAAAGAAAATGGTCTTCTTCTGCTTAGGCCTCGCATTATTCTCACTCGTAGCGTTAATTTATTATTATTGGGCCGGTGGTCCGGAGCGCTCCGTCAAATATATAATGAGATTAATAAGGTTTTATTCATAATTCCAGTTACATAGCCTGATTACCAGTAAGAATTAGTCAGTTTTTTCCGCATGTTGAGAAATTGACACCCACCGAGCAATTCGCTAGCATTTACAGTGAGAGAGAGGAGGAAATATCAATGGACGATTTGAATTTCTTACATAATTCGTTTGAAAACGAAAAAGAAACAACACACACAAAAGAAAACGATGCACTTGAGAGCTTCGGTTTAAATCCAAAAATTATTGTTGTCGAAGATGACAAAATTTTAGGTTTAAGTATTAAGAAGTATCTTCAAAAGACAATTAACTGCCAGGTTGAGCTCTACACAAGTTCAATAGACTGCCTTGCAGAACTACTTAACAATCCTAATAGGAAAGAACAGTTTTGTTTGGTTACAGACATAAGTCTTGAAGCTGGAGCTGATGGGTTATTATTAATTGATAACTTAAAAGAGAAAGGTTTCAACTTTGTATCAATTGCAATGACTGGTTTTGCCAGTATTGAGAATGCAATCTCTGCAACTAAAAAAGGTGTTTACCACTATTTAACGAAACCATTTGAATTAGAAAACCTTCAAAAGTTAGTTATAGATGCTATTTCGGATAAGTTAGGTGTAAAGGCTGATCGACTTTCTAAAAAAGATCTAAATTCATTTGGAAGACTAAAAGGTCAAACCTTTAAAAATGTAAAATTAGAATCTCCAACTGAAGAGGATATGTTTTGTGGAATGATCGGTAGATCTCAAGCGATGAAGCAAGTCTTTGAAAGAATTAGAAAAGTAGCTTTAACTGAATCAACAGTTTTAATTATGGGGCCATCAGGGACGGGAAAAGAACTTGTTGCTGGAGCTATTCATAATTTATCTTCTAGAAAAAATGACTCTAAAGTTTCAGTAAATTGTGGAGCTATACCGAAAGATCTTTTAGAGAGTGAACTTTTTGGACATATTAAAGGTTCATTTACTGGTGCGATCTCAAATAGAAAAGGTCGTTTTGAATTAGCAAATAACGGTTCAATGTTCTTGGATGAAATTGGTGATATGCCTCTTCTTCTACAAGTAAAACTTCTTAGAGTATTGCAAAATAGAACTATAGAGCCTGTTGGTTCTACAGAACCAATCAGCATTGATACGAGAGTTATCGCTGCCACTCACAGAAATTTAGAAGAGATGGTTAATGAAGGTAAATTTAGAGAAGATCTATTTTATAGATTAAATGTAATACCAATTAGTATTCCAGCTCTAAAAGATAGAAAAGAAGATATCCCTTTACTACTTTCATATTTCGTAAAAAGATTTATCTCTGCAGATGGAAGTAACGAAATTACTTTCTCTGATAAAGCAATTGAGATGCTTATTGACTATGATTGGCCAGGAAATGTACGTGAGTTAGAAAATATAATTGAAAGATTAGTTATTTTAAGAGGTGGATCAGAAATTTTACCTGAAGATCTACCAGCTAAGATCTTTAGAAATAATCCTCTTGCAACTGATCACTACAAACATATCTTTGAGTTACCAAAAGATGGTGTTGATCTTAAAAGAGTTCTATCTGATATTGAAGACTCGCTAATCCTTCAAGCTCTAAGCTTTACTGAAGGTAATAAGAATCAAGCTTCTAAACTCTTGTCTCTTAATAGAACAACATTAATTGAGAAGATGAAAAAGAAGGCACTAAATCTTTAATTAAAGATATGAAACGAATAGATTTAAATTATCAAGATTATATAGGTCAGGGTGAAAACTCTGACCTTTTAGTTTCTGTTGTTGAATTTGATAGAAAATTTGATTCATATTTTAATATCGAATATCAAAAAGTAGAACAGGCTATTACGAATACCGATGAATCTACTTATCAAGGTATAGAAGACTCAGCACTTTCAACAAGTTATTTAGATTACTTTCAAATGTATACTGACATCTCTCAAGGGGAGTCATTAGTAGACCTTGGAGCTGGTTATTGTAGAGGAACGCTACTATTTAATGCCTTAGGGGATAAAAGGTGTATTAGCGTAGAGAGAGAAGCCTTGAGGTCCAGAGCGGCTGTTTTAAAGTGTGAAAATGATATATTAATTGCAGACCTTCTGGATGAAAACTTCAGGATTCCTCTTGCAGAGAATTATTTTATTTATCTACCAGTGGATAAAGTTCTTTATAGTATCTTCAAAAAGATAATTGGACAGAAGATAGAGGCAAACTTCTATGTTATTGAGAGCCATGGAGACTTGATCGATTTCTTTCAATTTCACAAAGAGCTATTTGTTGAACAAGAGTTTAATATTAAAACGAGCCTTCCTCGACATAGACCATTTATTTACAAATTTAAATCAAAAATAGTTTCCAATGAAAAGATCAGTAATCTTACTATTGATAATCTTTCTTTATGGCATCTCTATAATAATGATAAAGATATTGATCTCAAAATATCCTCAACTATCCCAGGCTCTAAACTTACTAGAGAGTGGAGATCCAGTATAAAGGGCTCTCATTTAATCAGGTATAACAATAGATTATGTTTGAGTTTGGAAAATCCTTCCAGAATAATTGACTTTGGTAATGGTGATCAAATTCTGTCGATTATTAAAAAAGACTAAGTAAGTCATTAAAAATAAACAATTTTCATTTCGTGTTAGCTTTTTGACTGGAAAAAAATTGCCTCGGAGAAAAATATTCCTTTTATCTGGTTCAAATTCAGGTACAATATTATCAAGAGTCCAATTAGGAAGAGTGGATTCGTAAAATATTAGAGACAGGATGTTTCGTGACTAACAAATTAATGTTCAAATTTCTGACATTTCTTTTCGTTTCAACGGCTATTTTTTCCGTTCATGCAACAGTTGTATCTCAACAACAATATAAGACACATCTTCGTTGGAAAATTAAATCACTAAAAAAACAAGTTCAAATTCAAAAAAAATCTGATGAGCTAATTCTTAGAACCCTTGATAGAAAGCTATTTGAAGCGATGACTGCGGAACTTCTAAGCTTCAAAAATAATAGTAACTATATAAAGAAGATCTCTTACAAGTCAGATAACTTGCCAGTGGAAGCAGCAACGATAAGAGTTAAGCTAGTAAACGACTCTATTGAGTTATTCACATTTTATAAAGAGCAATCAAAAGATTATGTTTTAGATTTTTGGGAAAACAAAGACACAGTTGTTACTAAAAAAGCAGCTGTTGTTAATAAGCCTGCAATTATAAAACTTGCTAAACCTAAAGCAAAAAAGAGAAAAGTTACTGTAAGAAAAAAATTAAAGCCTAAGAAAGTTCAGAAAATCACAAAAATTTTAAACCCTGAACAAATTATTAGAAAGAAACAAACTAAAAACTATAGAGATTTTAGATATGGTGCAGCCTTTATCTGGGACTATGCAGCCTTCATACCTCCACTAGAGAGAGACGTTAATCTTAAAGTAAAAACACCAGACTTTCTTTATAAGATTAAGGACAGAGAGTTTAAAAAAGATAAAAAAGAATCTCATATGCAACTTACGATTAATTTTTATCGTAAAGAACAATGGGGCTTGATGAATAGATCTATTGAACTGTACGAGCAGCGATATGGGAAAGATAAAAATGTTGAAACAAATGACTTCTTAAAAGCAAACTCTCTAATTAGAAATATTATAAAGCCAAAGATGGCTTCAAAGAGTTTAACAGAAGAGCAAAAAGAAGAGCTAGCAAGTCTTATTGAAGAAGGAAAACCAGTTCCTGATAGATTGAATGTGAACCTATCAAATAAAGCTGTTTTTCAAACTGCATTAAACCTTTTAAATAAGGTAGGACAAAGAACTTCAAACTATGAACTTAAAGCGGCTATCTTTAGATACATTCTTCAAGACAGCATCGATCGAAAAGATTATATAAAGTCACTTCAGATTGCAAAAAATCTTTATGTTGCTTCAACAGAACAATTTCATGATGAAATGATTATTAGAAGTTCTAAGGTAATTCTTAATTCATTAGCAAACCTTAGACAATTAGAAAAAATTAAAGAATTTTTAAACTCTAAAGCTGTTATTAGAGTTCTTCCTAAACAAGAGGGATTGGCGTATATCACTTATGTTAATCTTGCTATGAATAAGTCAAATCAAGTAATCAGTTTTTATGAAGCAAACAAAGCTGCTCTTGTGAAGCCTATTCACCCAGCAATTCTTTTTAATACAGCAGAGGCATATTTTAGAGAGGCAAGCTATAGCAAAGGAATAAAATTATTTGACTCATTTGTATCAAACTATTCTTTTTACTCTGAAAGTGCGCAAGCAAGATTGAGAGTTGCTCTATCATATGACCTTCTAAATAAAGATATGGCCAAGGTACTTGATCTTTACAAAAATGCAATTAACTTCTCATCAAATCCTGCGGCAAGATATGAAGCGAAAATTAGATACGTTGGTGCAAAGGTTGCTCGTAAATACTCACCGACTCAAAGTGATCAAGAAACAATCATTTTCCTTGAACAAAATATAGCTGAAAGAAAAAGCTTAAATGCGAATCTTAGAAAGCTTCTTTGGCTTACACGTTTACGTACAATGGAGAGTACTGAAAAGTATGCTGATGCAATTGCTTACCTTTCAACAATTCCATTAGAGACATTAAACTTACTAGATAAGAGAACCTTTGAAGCAGAAGGTGCAGAGATTGTTCTTGGACTTATTAAGAATTCTTATATGAAAAAAGATTATGCACGCGCAATTAAAACGTGGGAAATCTACAAAGAAAAGTATGAAAAGAAAGTTGCTAACTCTACTTACTTAAATTACATGATTGCAGATTCATACTTGAAATTAGGGTTTAATAAATCTTTCACTAGAGAGTTTAAGCATTTAAAAACTCTAAAAGATAACACTGTTAGAAATTTTCCTCACTGGGTTAAAGCTCATAAAAATATAAAAGTATCAGATTATATAGTTGAACTTCAGATGGAAAAACTTCTTCTTGCTAAAGACTGGAAAGGACTTGATACATACCTGGAGTCAAATCGCACCAATAAGAATATCAATTATAATTTTTACAAAGGTCTTGTGAGCTACAAGCTTAAAGACTACAATAAGTCTGTAGCTAGTTATGAAAAAATACTAGTTAATCCTAATATCAATAACTTTTTATCACCTGGTCAAAGTCAAACAATGTTAGCAACTTACATCGAAGCTTTAAATTTAGGGAGAGATCCAAAAAGATTCAGAAAAAATATTTCTGCTCTTATCAATGATCTTCGTAGAGGTGCTAAGAAAGAGTATGCAGGGATGTTAGAGAGATTTGAGTATTTATATATGGAGTCACTTTTTTCAGAGAAAAAGTCCAACTTCAAACTATTACTTACAAAAGCAAATGATTACTTGGCTTCTTTTAAAGCTTCATCGTATAACAGTAGGGTGAATTTCTTAAGAGGAGTTGCACTTATTCAAACATCACAGGAAGTGGAGGGAGAAAAAGTCTTAAAGTCATTATTAAATAAAGAAACAACACCGGAGTATTTAAAAGGTTTAGCTCGAACAGAACTTTCGACGCTAGCTATTAAAAATAAGACATTATAAATCGGCAATAAAAAAGACAGGAGGTCTAATGTTTGCATCAGAAATGAATTCTACAGAACAGAATGTTCAACCAACTCAGATTAACACGGCAAGTGGTCTAATCGGTAATCACCCTAAATTTGTTAAAGCTCTAGATTTTGCAAAAAATGTAGCAGTAACTAAAGCACCAGTATTAGTTGTTGGTGAGTCTGGTTCAGGGAAAAAAACATTTTGTAACTTTATTCATTCAAGCTCAGCAAGAGTGAATGGAGAATTTCTTTCAGTAGATTGTTCTCAAGATGCTAAGACTGTTGAAAATACAATCTTAGGTTATAGAGATGAAGAAACAGGACGTTTCAATAAAGGTTTATTAGAAAGAGCAAATGGTGGATCAGTTATTTTAGCGAATATTGATGCATTAGATGAAAAATTTCAAAAAAGATTATACCAAATAATTCAAGAGCTTTCAGACTATGATCTTGACGTAAGAATCATGGCAACTACTTCGAAAAACCTTTCTAAGTATGTTGGAGCTGGAAGATTTTATAGAGCTTTATATACATACTTCTCAGGATCTCAAATTGTACTTGTACCTTTAAGAGAAAGAGGAACAGATATCGAAGTTTTAGCAAATCATTTTGCTACAGAGTGGGCAGCAGCTAATAATAAAGAAACAGCTACTTTTTCTGAGGAAGCTAGAAATAAAATTTCTACATTTTACTGGGCACATAATGTTGCTGAGTTAAAAACAGTAATTGAGAACACTGTTGAAAACTTAGAAGGAACAACAATTGATATCAACGCAATTGAGCTTGGAGAGAGAAAAGCTGAAGCTGAGTCAAATGATATGAATGATGATGGATTAAAGCTTATGTCTTTAAAAGAAGCAGAAAAGCTATTAATCAAAAAAGCATTAATTCACACTTCTGAAAACAGAACTCAAGCTGCGAAGATTTTAGGTGTATCAATTAGAACACTAAGAAATAAAATCAATGAATACAGAGGTGATGGAAATAACTATTTCGTAAACCTAAGATAATTTCAAGCGAGAAACGGTATGGATATAAATGACAAAACATTACAGGCGTTAGCAGCAGGACTTAAGTTTAGAGAGATGAGACAAGAAGTTATCTCTTCAAACGTTGCAAATGCAGAAACACCTGGTTTTAAAGCAAAGAGATTAGATTTTGAAAAAGCTCTAGCTCGTGCTTTAGACGTTGATGGTCAACAGGGAATGAGAATGGATGATTCTCGCCACTTTAATGTCGGTGGTGGTGGATTTGAAAATCTTGAACCTGAAGTTCATGAAGATCCAAATGGAGTTGTATCCGAAAGTGGAAACTCTGTAGACCGTGAAGCTGAAATGGCTAAAATGGCTGAAAATAAGATCATGTATGACACATTAGTACAGCTAATGAATAAGAAACTTGGTCTTAAGAAATATGTTCTGAACTCAGAAAGGTAGGAGTAAAGCATGGATTTACTAAAAAGTATGAAAATTAGTGCTAGTGGATTAGCAGCAAATAGAAAGAGGATAGAAGCTATATCTTCTAATATTGCTAATGCACAAACTACAAGAACCGCTGAGGGAGGACCTTATCGTAGAAAAGAAGTGGTATTTGGTTCAGAACCAGCTCGAGATAATTTTGCCGATGTTCTCGAAGGTGAAATCGACGCGAAAGCGGAGACTGTCCATGTAACAGAAGTTATATCATCGGATAAACCACCTATTTTGAAGTATGACCCAAGTCATCCTGATGCAAACAAAGATGGATATGTGGCGATGCCAGATATAAATGTGATGCAAGAAATGGCAGATATGATTTCGGCCCAAAGGGCCTATGAAGCAAATATCTCTGCGATAAATACAAGTAAGTCAATGGCCGTAAAAGCCCTAGAGATTGGGAGATAATAAATGATTAAGAACTACGGACAAATGCAAAATACACTTAAGAATTACAATATGAAAAATTGGTCTAAGAGTGTTGAGATTGGAAACAGAATTGATATTAAAAACCAACCCTTTAATCCAGAGGTTGGACAAACTGGTGAGTCAAAATCATTTGGTGAGTTTTTAGTAGACTCTGTTTCAAAAGTAAATAATCTTCAACAGGATGCAAATGTGGCGATGGAAAAATTGGCAAGTGGCCAATCTAAAAACCTGCATGAAACATTACTAGCTGTTGAAAAAGCAGATATCGCATTTAAAACTATGAACCAGGTTCGTTCTAAAGTTATAGATGCATATCGTGAAATAATGAAAATGCAAATATAGTTTAAGTTAATGATTAACGCTTTTGAATCAGGAGGATTCTTTTGCAAGACTTTATAAAACAAATTACGACAAATTTTACTGAATTCTTCCAGTCGTTAGATACAAATAGAAGAATAAGTTTAATTGGTATATCAGCAGTCTTAGTTGCAGTAATGGTAAGTTTAGTTATCTGGGCTTCTAAAACGCAATATAAACTTTTATTCTCTGAACTAACAAAAGAAGATTCTGCAAGTATCTCTCAGTTACTTGAACAGGGAAAAATCAGTTACCAAATAAAAGATGAAGGAAAAAGTATCTACGTTCCTGAGGATCAAGTAGAGGTTTGGAGATTAGAGATTGCTAAAAAAGGCGTAAATCTAACTTCAACTGTTGGTTATGATGTTTTTGATAAACAAGCATTTGGAACAACAAGTTTCGTTCAAAAAATTAACAAGCAAAGAGCAATCGAAGGCGAGTTAATGAAGACGATTAAGCACATCAGAGGTATTAATCGTGCAAGAGTTCATTTATCTCTTCCTGAGAGTAGTCCATTTGTTTCTGAGAAAAAGCCACCTAGTGCATCAGTTGTTCTGGATCTTGAAAGAGGATTCTCTTTAGCAAAAGATGAAGTAAAAGGAATACAATCTTTAATCCAAGCATCTATTGATGGAATGAGAGAGCAAGATGTAGTAATTATCGATTCAAAAGGTAAGAAGCTTACTGAGAATATTGGTGATGCAATGGCTCAGCATACGGCAAGTCGTTTAGCTCTTGAGGGTAAAGTAAATCGTCAATATGAAGGACAAGTTGAAGAAATATTAAAAAGAGTTGTTGGACAAGGAAAGGTTATTGCTAAAGTAAATGTAAAAATGGACTTTACAGAAGCATTCCAAACTCAAACAACTTATGATGGTGAAAATGCAGCTGTTCTTTCAGAAGTTGCTAATAAGCAAAACTACAGAGGTTCTAGACCTTCACCTCAAGGAATTCCTGGGGCAAGGAGTAATCTTCCAGGCGAAAAACCACAGCCGGGTATTCCTGAAACAAGAAGTGATACTGATAAGTCTTTAACTACTAGAAACTATAATGTTCCAAAGACAATTACTCAATCAAAGAAGCCAACAGCAGATATTCAAGCAATCTCTGTCGCGGTAATGGTTGATGGTAAAAGAGTTGCTCAGTACGATGAAGCTGGGGAAGCAATTCTAAATGACGACGGAATTCCTGTAACAAAGTATGAGCCTTGGAGTGAAGCTGAAATTGCGAACTTTAAAGCAATTGTAGCAAGTGCAGTAGGACTGAATGAATCTCGCGGAGATTCAATTGTAATAAAGAATATGGAGTTTGCTAAAGAAGATCTATCTGAAGCTGAAGCTCTTCTTCGTCAAAGAGAAAATAGAGAGATCATTAAGAACTTAACTAAGTATCTTATGATCGGAATTTTAATCACTCTACTTTTCTTTGTAGTAATCAGACCATTTATCCAATGGGTTACTGAAAATACTGTTGAATCAATTGAAGATTTTCTTCCTAAGACAATTGAAGAGTTAGAAAAAATTCAAGCCAATCAACAACTTCCTGGACTTGAAGATGCGCTTCCAACTATTGAAGACAAAATGAATCCAGAGAAAATTGAAGGGAATATGATTAAAGAGAGAATTATAAATCTTGTTGAAGCTAATCCAGCGAAAGCTGCTCAGGTTGTTCACGAGATGATACACGCACAAGACACTAACAAAGAAATAGCTTAGGCAAATAGGAGTAATTATGTCTGACGCAAAGACGCTAGATCCAGATGTTGAATATGCACTACTGAGTGGTCTAGATAAATCTGCAATTTTAATGAGTAGTCTTGGACCAACACCAGCAAAGATGGTGTTCAAGCATATGAAAGATAATGATGTAAAACGTCTTATCAATCAAATGTCTCAAATTACTAAATCTCCGATTTGGATGGTTAAGCGTGTTCTTGAAGAGTTTTACTCCGCTCTGAATGAGGATGCAGATTTACTATTTTCTGAAAATAAAGGAAGAGATTTTATCCTCGGTGCACTAGGGGAAGATAGAGCGAGACAACTTCTAGGTCAAGTTGTTGAAGTTGGAACTTCAAATACCCTTGAGTCACTTGAGCTTGTAGATACAAGAACTCTAGCAAACTTCTTAATTAATGAGCATCCTCAAACGATTGCTCTTATAATCGCTCACTTAACAACTGAGAGAAAAGTTGATGTTTTAAGAAAACTTCCAGAAGGACTTCAAGCAGAAGTTGTTCTAAGAGTTGCAAACCTTGATTTTGTTTCTCCTGAACTTATTGCACAACTTGATGATGTTCTAAAAACAGAACTTTCTACTCTTGGATCAATTGATACTCAACAGCTTGGTGGAGTTGAACCAATTGCTGATATGCTAAACATGATGGACAAAAATTCTGAGAAAAATGTTATGGCCAGAGTTGAAGAGAAAGATCCTGAACTTGCAGAAGAGATTAGAAAACTCATGTTTGTATTTGAAGATCTTGTATTTGTTGATGATAAAGGTATGCAAGAGCTTCTTAAAGTTGTTGATAATCAAAAACTTACAATTGCACTTAAAACTTCTCCTGAAGAAGTTAAGCAAAAACTATTCAAAAATATGTCTAACAGAGCGGCTTCTCTTCTTAAAGAAGATCTCGATGCGCTTGGGCCAACGAAACTTTCAGATGTTGAAAAGGCTCAGCAAGATATTGTTCAGCAAGTTAAAGACCTTGAATCAAAAGGTAAAGCTATTATTTCTCGAGGTGGAGAAGGAGATGCAATGGTTTAATCCATTGCAAACGGAGCAAAGATGGGAATTCAAAAAGGAAACAAAACAGAAGTTGAAGAGTTTAAGTTTGGACAACTTGTTCCATCAAGCTCTGAATCAGGTGAAGTTTCTACATTCAGCTTTGATAAGCTGAATCCCGCTGATGATTTTAAAAAAACTATTAGTGCTGAATCAATAAGACAAGAACGAGAAAATGAAATAAGTAGTGGATTCACAATCGATCAACAAGTTCGTGAACACAGAGGACTTAGAAATCAAGAAGTGCAAGATTTTGAAAATCGTGTTGAGTCGGAAATAGAACGAAGGCTTGAAAAACGAATAAAGCAAGCTTATGAAGAAGGATTCCAATCGGGACTCGCTGATGGTGAGAAAAAAGCATACGATGATGCTATGTCAGAGCATGAGCAAAGAATTCTTTCTTTCGAGGGATTCCTTGAAGAGTTAATGAGTGAGAAAAAAGCAATTATAGAAGGAAGTAAAACTCAAGCATATTCACTAATAAATAAATTAACAAAGTGGATTGTCTTAAAAGAAGTTGAAGACAAAGAATATATCGAAAGACTTCTTGAAAAATTAATTCTAGAAATTAACACAAAATCAAATCTTCTTATTAAAGTTAATCAGGCTGATTTTGAAGCAATTCCTGATGTCATTAAAAAAGTTGAAACTCGTCTTGGCTCTCTTTCAAATATAAGAGTTGAAGTTGGAAATGAGCTGAGCGGAAGAGGGCTTGTTTTAGAGTCTGAAGTTGGAGTTATTGATGGTTCACTTAAAGCACAAATGAAATCATTAGATAAAATATTTGAAACTGTTGGTGTTAATGCATCAGAGGATTCAAATGAATGAGAATTCACTAAATTTTAATTCTATAATTCAAGAGTATGAATCAAATACTCCTTATCAAAATATTGGAAAAATTTTATCAAGCCACGGAATGATCTATGAAGCAACTCTACCAAGAGCTGTTATGGGATGTTGTGTAGAGCTCGTAACTCAAACGGGCGAATCTTGTCTTGGGGAAGTTGTTGGAATTGATGGGCATAAATGTAAATTGATGCCATATAAAGATATAACGGGTATTAACTCTCAAACGAAAGTTTATCTAAGAGATCTTACTACAACTGTAAATGTTAGTAAGGCGATGCTTGGAAGAGTTGTTGATTTTCAAGGGAATCCAATTGATGGCAAAGGGCCAATTGAAGGAAGAGAGGGATCTTCTATCAGATCTATTTTTGGAGAGCCTATAAACCCTCTAGATAGACCACCTATAAGGGAACCTCTTGATACTGGTGTAAATGCTATAAATACGTTTATCACAGCAGGAAAGGGACAAAGACTCGCTATTATGGCCGGTTCTGGTGTTGGTAAGTCGACACTTATGAGTATGATTGCCAGAAATACAAATGCCGATATAAACGTTATTGCTCTAATTGGAGAGCGTGGTCGTGAGGTTTTAGAATTTATTGAATCAGACCTTGGCGAAGAGGGACTTAAGCGATCAGTTGTTGTTGTTGCAACTAGTGATACGAGTCCACTCATACGTGCAAAGGCTGCGTATACTGCCACAACAGTTGCAGAATATTTCAGAGATTTAAATCAAGATGTAATCCTTATGATGGATTCAATAACTCGTTTCTCAATGGCACAAAGAGAAATTGGGATGAGTACAGGAGAGCCACCTGGACAAAAAGGTTATGGGCCAAGTGTATTTGCTAAGCTTCCAAAGTTAATGGAGAGAGCCGGTACTAAAAGAGGTGCAGGAACTATCACTGGAATTTATACCGTACTTGTTGAAGGTGGGGATATGGATGAGCCGATTGCAGATGCAGTTCGTGCCATATCTGATGGACATATTGTTTTAAGCCGAGAGCTTGCTGCAAAAAATCATTTTCCAGCAATCGATGTACTAGAATCAATTTCTAGGGTTATGAATAAAGTTGTTCCAAAAGAGCATATCATTGTGGCCAGCCACTTAAGAGACTTAATGGCCTCTTATAAAGAAGCAGAAGACCTAATAAATGTTGGAGCTTACGCTCAAGGAACAAATCCAAAAGTTGATAAAGCTCTTGTTGTAAATGGAGATCTAACGAATCTTCTTCAACAGCAAATGGAAGAGAGTTCAACGATCGAAGAGCTTTATGACCAAATCGTTGAGATTGCCAGACGTGGAGAGACACAAGTTGACCCAGAGTTTATGAATCAAAATCAATAGGAAGTAGATGGCTAAGAAATACAAATTTAAACTTGAAGCACTTTTAAAGATTAGAAGAATTCGTGAAGAACAGTGCAAGATGGAAATCGGAAAAATTCAAGTTGAGATGTCTAAGGTTAAGGCTCAAATTTCTGAGCAAACTCAAGGCATCGCTGAAGCATATGATCTTCAAGAAGCCTCTCTAAGCACCGGAGCTACAGGGCAAGAGATGAGATTTCATCCTTATTTTGTAGAGGGGAAAAGAAGCCATATAGAGCATTTAGAAAAGAGTTTAAAAGAGCTAGATGATAGAGCTAAAAGAATGTATCAAATTCTTGCAAAATTCAGAGGTGAAGTAAAAGTTATCGAATCGATGAAAGAAAAAGATATGGCTGCTTATAAAAAAGCTCTCAATAAGAAGATGGATCAAAATTTAGAAGAACAAGTTCAAAATTGGAATCAAATACTAAAGTAGGATTATATGAAAAATTTATTTATTTTATTTGCAATGATTTTCTTTTTTAAAGTTTATGCTGCAGACAAGAAAAAAACTTATACTCAAGAAGAGTTGAATAAAAAAGTAGAGGCTCTTGTTGATGCAAAAATTGATAAAATAAAAAAATCTTCAATTGCAGATCTAACAAAAGAAATTCTTGAAAGAGAAAGAAAACTTGATGATAGAGAAAAGGCATTAAATACAAGAGCTGAACAGCTTGTGCTTGGTGAGCAAACTTTAGCCAAAAAAATCTTTGATCTTGAAGACCAACAAAAAAAGATAATTGGTTGCATTGAGACAAATAAAACAGGGCAAGCAAGACGCGTAAAGCAGCTTGTGAGTATGATATCCAATATGAAGCCGGTAAAAGCTGCCGATGTACTATCTGTGCAAGATAGTCTGATATCGGTAAAGATCCTAGAACAGATAGATCCAAAGCGTGCTTCGAGGATTTTTAACCTTATGGATAAGGAAGTTTCTGCCCGACTTCAAAAACAGTACTTAAATATGCAAAAATAAGATAGGGACACAATGCGTGC
>CAKZJW010000132.1 GCA_937120495.1 uncultured Oligoflexia bacterium | reverse complement strand
AATAAGACATTACTACTAGTTACACTTTTATTATCATTTCTTGCAACAAATGCGATGGCCCGAAAGCCAGCGGTAGAACCATTTGCTGGAGTTGAAACTGAAAGTTATAATGCCACTTCAAAAGGTGTCGAAGTTAACTTTAACTTTGGTAATCATATTTATGCTTACAAGAAGCCTACTCAACTCGCTCAAAAGCCAACATCTCAACTTGTTGCTAGTGTTACTCTTGTATCATTTGTTTTACTACCATTTTTAATGTGGGCTGGGATTACAAGCTTGATGAAGAAAGAAACTACAACTGCTGAGGCTCCAGCTGAAGTAGAGCAACCAGAACATAAAACTTATGCAGATACAATTGATCAAGAAAATGTGGCCAGTCTATCTGATCACAGAAAAGATAAATCAACTAAAGACAATAATAAAAAAGCAGCCTAATCGGCTGCTTTTGCATTCTTTATAATTTCAATTTATATTCTAGTTTCCGTTAGCTAAAGCTCTAAGTTGTCTTTTAAGTTTCTCTAGCTTTCTTTTTGCTTCCCCATTTAATTCAACTTCTCTTTCAAGGTCAGCAATTGCTTGTTCTAGTTGTCTTTTTAAGCTCTCTCTTTCAGCTTGTGTTTGAGCAAGGTCTGTTCTCAGTACACTAGTCATATCTTGCAGGCGACCTATTAAGCTCTGCATTCTCATTAGCTCTCTTTTAGAGATTTCAACTGTCTCGTCTAACTCACCATTGTCTTGAGGGTAACCATCTGCCGCTTCACATACAAGAGACACAAGGTAGTGGTTATTATATCTGCTACTGTATGATCTAAAGCTAGAGAATCCACCGTTCCCATTAAGTACAACTGTTTTTGCATTTGAGTCACCAGACTTAATTGCTGTCGCAGGTATTGCTGCACCTAAACCGTAATACTTACAAACGCCATGTAAGTTTGACGTTCCACTAACTCTACTTACTTTTCCAGTATCATAGTGACCAACAGTTGGGTTAGATAAAGTAAAAGATCCATCATCATTCTCAGATGGTCTTATTCTATTTGAAATTGTTAAAGCTTGATGATTTCTTGCACATACAATTGAAGTAATATAGTGATTGTTGTATCTGCTACTATATGATCTATAAGTAGAATATCTTCCTCTATCATTTATAACTGCAGTTTTAGAGTTTGAGTCTCCTGTAGCAATAACACTATCACCTACCATGAAATCAAATCCATAAAGCTTACAAACACCATTAGTATTTGAAGTTCCACTTAAGCGAGCATTAGAGCCAGTTGCGACCTTAAATTTAGGTCCAATAATAGTTGAAGTTCCATCATCATTTAACTTAAGGCTATCGTAGTTTCTACTGGCACCAAAAGCCGTAAAAGAGGTTGCTAATACTAAAAATCCTACAAATGCTTGTTTTTTCATGTGTTTTTCTCCAACTGAATTAATAATTTTTATCAATTCTAGCAGGCGTATGAAAAATAAATATGTCAGATGAAGTATTTACAAGGGGGTGTCAAATTTGTTTCCACTCTCCCAAACCTTTATAAAAGTAGATTCGGGCAATTTTATTATAATTAATAGAAAGTTCTCTTATTCCATCTTTATTATAATCGTAAGCATTAACTGTGTATCTTCTATTTATATAAGAGCTGTCTTTTTGAGACTCGTAAAAGAAATGTGGTCCCTTAAAAAAACCTATCTTTTTAAAATCATTTTTATCGATTGAAATAAAATATAATTTAGCCATGGCTTCAAACTTTGATGCATTGATTGCTCCTTCATAAAAATGGAGAATCAACGCATTAGTATTTTTTGAAATGCTTTTTAAATCGACCTTAATTAAGCGGCTTCCCCCACCAATACCTGGAAGTGTTTTTGAAAAGATCTCAACACCAAATTCGTTATAAATAAAGAAGAAGTCTTTTCCATCTCTTTTTTCAACTCGAATAGATTCCATTATTTTATCTTGGTTTAAATCAATCTCATATCGAGGAGATTGCACCGTAACTTTGTAGTTTTGAAGTTCTTTCGTTTTTTCAGTGAGCTCCCCTGTAAATATTTTTCTGTAATAACGCTCATCTTGAGCGTGACACAGGACAGATAAAATAGATAACGCAATGGTTAAAAAAGCTTTCACCTATTTATTGTAACTTAAAACTCTGTCTGTTAGAATATTTTTAAATTGGACTAAAAGGATAAGGATTATGAGTATCAGAATTGGTTTTATCAAATCAGCTGCACAACTAGTTATTCAAACGCTTGATCAGGCAAATAAGAGCACAAAAAGCATTGTCATTGATATAACTGAACTCAAAGAACAAGACCTAAGCCTGTTACTCTTTAGCAATGAAGACGATCTAAGCTCAGTACAAGACATCCTAAATAATGAAGGGAAATTCTATCCTGTTTCTCCTGCAGAATCTCTTGGTCTTCAAGAAGAGATGTTTGAAGATCTAAACTATGAAGAATTAATAGACCTTTATGCAAAAGTGAATGCAAGGTGGATTCTAAACAATAATATAAATACAATTGAACAAATTTACAGCTCTGTAACTTATCTAAAAGATTTATGGATAAATGATAGAAATGCATTTTTTGAAGAGCTTTGGTTTATCCTTAAAACGAATCTTGCGACACACGAGTTAAATATTATTTTTCATGATCTTAAAGAGCCTACTGAAAAACAAAAAGAGAAAGGTGCAAAATCGCAACTTTGCTACTCATTTGTAAGTGGAAAGAAAACGCCTCAAATCTTTGATGGAAAAGAAAAAGAAGCAAAAATCATGCAAGACTATGAGAAAGACTTTATTGATCAATTCAATATTACAGAGTTTGACTCTAATAAAGGACAACTTGTTGCAACTGCAAGAATTGAACTAAGCCCTATATTAATCATGGCAAAGCTCAATACTTTCAACCAGCTTCAACAGTCAATTATCACAGGACTATTTGCTGGAATAACAGCAGAGAAGTAATTAGCGAAGTTTAAATTTTTCTTTATTAATTTGATAAACTCTAAAGAAAATTAAAGTCGTTAGAATCTCAAGTGCTGTAAATAAATTTGAAAAGAGTTGATCATCACCTTCTAGATAAATAAATCCAAAATGTAATTGATTCAATATAAAATGAGCGATGCTGACAAAGAACAACGAACAGCCGATTACATACGATAACGAAAATACAAATCCAATTAAGAATATATGAAATAAGCTCTCAACACTTGGATAAGTATCAACATGCCATAATGTAAAATACAAAGAGGTTAAAAACACAGACCATTTAACTCCAACAAAGCGGCAAAGCCCCGTCATGATAAGTCCCTTAAAAGCAAATTCTTCCCAAATTCCTACTGATAAGTTTGATAATGACTCAAACGAAAACTGTTTTAAAGAAAAACTAACTCTATATAGCGAGACCTTAATAATGAAGAATAAAAATAAAAATGAAACAAGAATATTTCGAGCAAGCTTTGAGCAGTTTAAACTTATAATTTTTTTAGTTTTAAAAAGCTTAAAACACAAAATGATAGCTAAAACTCCACCTAGATAGCGAAAGGCTGTATTGAATAGTTCATAGTTGTGGTAATTTTCTTGTGGAGATAAGCCTAATAATTCTTTTCCTCCATACGTCCACACTTTATAAAGTAAAGTTAAAATCACCCCACTTATAACTGCGGTCGATGCAGATTTTTTTGTTTCAAATACATCTAATCGACTATACATTTCTAGGCTCCAAAGCCTTTGAGTTTTTCTCCTCCAAGAACATGGAAGTGAGTATGAAAAACAGTTTGTCCGCCATTTTCACCAATATTACTAACGACCCTAAACCCACTTTCTTCTAGTTTATTAGATTTTGTAAAAGCTTCAATCGCTCCAAAGATCTGAGCAAGCTGAGATGGATCGTTTCTTGAGATATCATTTACATTTTCCGAATGTTCTTTGTGGATAAATAAATAATGCTCTTTGGCCATTGGGTAAATGTCCTTAAACGCAAAGACGTGTTCGTCTTCATAGACTTTTTCAGATGGAACTTCACCTTTAATTATTTTACAAAATAAGCAGTCAATCATTCCTTAACTCTCTTTATTTTTGCTCCAAGACTTTGAAGTTTTTGTTCTATCTTCTCGTATCCTCTATCGAGGTGATAAATTCTTGCAATAGTTGTCTCACCCTTTGCCACTAAAGCAGAAAGAATAAGCGCTGCACTTGCTCTAAGATCAGTACACATAACAGGAGCTGGACTTAGATCATTATTTCCTTTTATAAAAGCATAACTTCCATCTAGATCAATCTCCATCCCCATTCTCACAAGCTCAGGAACATGCATAAATCTATTTTCGAATATTCTTTCGCTTACAATTGAATATCCAGAAGAGACTCCCATTAAACTCATTAGCTGTGCTTGCACGTCTGTTGGAAAACCTGGATGTGGACCAGTTTCAACTTTTGCTCCTGCAAGTTTTCCAGATGCAAATACTTTCACCCCACGGGCTGTGACCTCAAGCTTTGCACCCATCGTTTTTAACACATCAAGTACTGCTTCAATATGACTTGGATCAAAGTTTTGAACCTCAATTTCAGAGTCTGTCATTAATCCAGCGATTATATAAGTCGCCGCTTCAATTCGGTCTCCAATTATTGAGTATTCTACCGTTTTTGAAGCATCAAAGCTTGAAAGTTCTTTTCCTTGAACCTTTATCGTTGAAGATCCCGCTCCTGTGATTTCAAACCCGCAAGCATTTAAGAAATTCGCATGATCAACAATCTCAGGCTCACATGCAGCATTTTTAATTACTGTTTCACCTTCAGCAAAACAGGCGGCCATCATAATATTCTCAGTTGCTCCAACTGATGGAAATGAAAGATGAATATCAGCACCAATTAACTTTTCACAACTGGCATTTATATATCCTCCACTAATATCAATCGTCGCACCAAGCTCTTCCATTGCTTTCAGATGAATATCAACTGGTCTTGTTCCAATTGCACATCCTCCAGGAAGAGATACTTTTGCTTTTTTAAATCTTGAAAGAAGAGGGCCTAAAACTAAAACGGAAGCTCTCATTTTACGAACAAGATCATATTCTGCAACAGTGTTATTCACTGTGCTTGCATCAATTAACCCATTTGAATGAGTACACCCTAAACTCTCTAGTATTTGAACAAAGAATTTTATATCTGTAAGTCCTGGTAAATTTTTAAACTCTACCTTGCCTGGGTAAAGGATTGTTGCGGCCATAATTGGAAGTGATGCATTCTTTGCACTTGAAACCTCTACCTTTCCGCTTAGTTTTGTTGGCCCTGAAACAATTAACTTATCCATGTTGTATTTCCTGTTTTAAATATTTTGGCAAAGTAGAAAACGATCTCTTTGCGTATAATCTTTAAGTACTGTTATCGTATTGAAGTATTTCTGTGCGAGTTCTTTTTGATTTCCTAGATGGTCTTCGTGACCTTCCATTATAAAAAGACCTTTTTCTTTTAAAGAGGTATTAACTTGTTTAAAAAGAGTATCAAACCACTCATCATATTCGGCGTCTTTTAAGTATAAAGCCATATGAGGTTCATAGGAGTCTGCTTGGTGGTGAACTCCTCCTTTATCACTAACTTCTTTTATATAAGGAGGATTACTCGTAATAAGATCGACCTTTGTCGAAAATGAATCAAGTCTGTCTCTGATTTCGAAATTTATTTTTGTTTTATTATTAATTTTAGAAAAAAGATTATCATAATTTATATTTGCAACGGCAAGTGCATCTTGAGAAATATCGCATGCACTTATATTAAGAGGCTTTTTAATCTCTATTGCAATTGTAAGAGGTATAACTCCAGAGCCTGTTCCAATATCATACACAGTGAAGTCTTCATGATAATTTTTATTGATAAATTCAATAGCTTTTTCACAAAGTATTTCTGTTTCACTTCTTGGTATTAAAACATCAGAGTTTACATAAAACTCTTCTTTATAAAAGAAGCTTTTAAAGTTTATATACTCAAGTGGAACACCTAAGCGTATCTTCTCTAAAAAGGCAGGGTTTTCCATAAAAAATTCATCAGAAGGCTTTGAGTGATCATAGTCACAATATTCTTCTATAAATCTATTGAATTTAATTCCAGGGTAATCTTTTTCTAATCGAGACTCATTCTTCACAAAATATTCGAAGAAATGTTCTGATATAGACTTAATCTTCATGACCTTTTAGAAGTGTAGCTTGATTATGAGCGATAAGAGCATCTGTAACAGAGGCCAGGTCGCCCTCGATGATTTTTTCAAGACTATATAAAGTTAATCCAATTCTATGATCAGTAAGTCGCCCTTGTGGAAAGTTATAAGTTCTAATTCTCTCAGACCTATCTCCTGTTCCAACAAGACCTCTTCTTTCATCAGAGATTTCTTTATTATGCTCTTGAAGCATTTTATCGTAGATTCTTGTTTTTAATATTCTTAAAGCTTTTTCTTTATTTTTTAATTGTGATTTTTGATCCTGGTTTGCAACAACTGTTCCTGTAGGAATATGTGTAACACGTACAGCAGAGTCAGTTGTGTTTACCGACTGTCCACCAGCTCCACCTGAACGGTAAACATCAATACGAACATCATTCATATCAAGATTAAACTCAACATCATCAGCCTCAGGCATTACGGCAACTGTAATCGTTGAAGTATGAACACGTCCTTGAGATTCTGTTTTTGGAACCCTTTGGACTCTATGAACACCTGATTCGTATTTCATTATTGAATAAACTTTTTCACCTGTAACACTTGCGATGATTTCTTTGTAACCTTCATCACTTTCACTTGCAGATACAAGCTCAGCTTTAATTCCAAGGCTACTTAAGTAATTTTTATACATTCTAAAAACTTCACCAACAAAGATACTTGCTTCATCACCACCCGCTCCAGCACGAAGCTCAAGCATACAGTTTTTATCATCTAGTGGATCTTTAGGAAGTAGAAGGATTTTTAATTCATCCTCAAGAGCTGGAAGCTCACCTTCGTATTCAGAGATTTCCTCTTTGGCCATCTCACGCATCTCTTCGTCGTCTTCAGTCTTTAAAATATCTTTTGCACCATCTAGGTCAGATTTAATTTTTTTATATTTTTTATAACAGTTTACAAGGTCTTCAATGTTTCCTCGCTCAGTTGATACTGACTTGAACTCAGCCTGACGATCATACAAAGTTGGATCGGCCATCTTTTCCGTAAGCTCATCAAATCTTTTTACAACTGAATCTAATTTATCAAACATTGACATTTATATTACTCCAAGAAATCGTTTAGCGAGGTATTCGTTGTTTCAATAGAACTTAGTCCCTCGATATCAATCTCTTCTTTTGAGATAACTCTCTCTTTAGCTTCTTTTAGATTGTATTTATCTTCTAAAACTAAAACGGCTTTAATACTCGCAAGAGCCACTTCTAATTGCTCACTATCAGGCTCTTTAGTTGTTAGCTTCTGAAGCATCATCCCTGGCATACTAAGTGTTTTACAAGCAATATTACCTGGATATTTACCAGCAAGCTTGATGATCTCATATGAAATCCCTGCAACAGGAATCATAAAGGCGATCTTTACAACAATAGCAGTTAAATGCTTTAAAAGAATTGGTAGTCCTACTCCAACTGGAACAAGAGTAAAAAGAACTGAAAAGATAATAATTGAAATAAATAATAAAAAGAAAATAAAACTCGTCCCACATCTTGGGTGAAGAGTCGTATATTTTGAAGCATTTTCAACTGTTAAATCTTCCCCCGCCTCAAAAGTAGAAATCGATTTATGTTCAGCTCCATGATATTGAAAAACTCGTTTGATATCTGGAAGAAATCCAATAATCCAAATATAGAGAATAAAAATACAGGCCTTAATTGATCCATCCACAAAGTGAAATGCAAAACCATCTAAGTCCCAATTTAAATCAAATAAACTATCTAGACCAGCAGTAGCGGCATGAGGAACAAATACAAAAAGTCCCATCCCAAATGCAAAACTTGCAGCGATTGTTAAAAATGTAGCCCAATCAATTTTTTCTTTTTTCTTTTTTGAAGCTTCATACTCTTCAAGAGTCTTCCCCTTTTTAAGAGCTTCCTCTTTCATCTCCTCATCCATTGCAATATTTGCTGAATAATTCAATGAAACAACACCATTTGCCATAGTTTCAACAAGCATAATGATTCCGCGAAAAAAAGGCTTTCTTAAAAAATTCCATTTTTGAGAAAGACCAAACCATTGATCGCGTCTAAGTCTTATTGAACCATCTGGTTTTCTTACGGCAACAACGAATGCGTTGGGAGATCTCATCATCACTCCCTCAATAACCGCTTGTCCACCAATGCTCGTGTACTGCTTACCAAGAAGAATAAGGATCTTTTTTAGAGTATTTTTAACCATTCATTAAATCCATGAATCCAGCGTTGTCTTTTGTATTTTTAATTTTATCAAGAACAAATTCCATAGAATCAATTGTGTTCATCGGGTGAAGCACACGTCTTAGAATAAATGTTTTTTGAAGGTCAGCTGGATCGATAAGAAGGTCTTCCTTACGAGTTGCTGATTTATTAATATCAAGACAAGGGAAAATTCTTTTTTCCATAAGTTTTCTATCTAGTTGAATCTCAGAGTTACCTGTACCTTTGAATTCTTCAAAGATAACTTCATCCATTCTTGAACCTGTCTCAATTAGTGCCGTTGCAATAATTGTTAAAGATCCACCATTTTCAATATTTCTGGCTGCACCAAAAAATCTCTTTGGCTTATGTAGAGCGTTTGAATCAACACCACCAGATAGGATTTTACCACTTGGTGGGATAACAGTGTTATATGCACGAGCAAGACGTGTAATTGAATCAAGAAGAATAATAACATCCTGTCCTGCTTCAACTAATCTTTTCGCTTTTTCAATAACCATCTCTGCGACTTGAACGTGACGTGAAGCTGGCTCATCAAATGTAGATGAAATAACTTCAGCGTTAACTGAACGTTTCATATCTGTAACTTCTTCTGGTCTCTCATCTATAAGTAAAACAATTAGCTTTGAGTCTTTATGGTTCATAGCAATTGAGTTTGCAATATCTTGAAGAAGAACTGTCTTACCTGCTTTTGGTGGAGCAACGATCAAACATCTTTGTCCAAAACCTTGAGGTACAAACATATCAATGATTCTAGTTGAGTAACCTGATGGCTCTCCCTCTAGATTAATTCTTGTATCAGGGTAAAGAGGAGTAAGGTTATCAAAAAGAACTGTCTGCTTATGTTTTGCAGGAGTCTGAGTGTTAACTTTTTCGATTTTTAAAAGAGCGAAATATCTCTCTCCCTCTTTTGGTGGTCTAATTTCACCAACAACAGTATCACCTGTTCTAAGTCCAAACTTTCTAATTTGTGATGGACTCACATAGATATCATCTGCACCAGGAAGGTAGTTATAATCAGGAGATCTTAAAAATCCAAATCCATCGGGAAGAATTTCTAAAACACCTTCTCCGTAGATTGACTCATCATTTGCTGCCGTTTTCTTTAGGATGGCAAAAATGATCTCATGCTTTTTCATACCGGCCGTGTTGTCGATACCTGTTTTAGCTGCCATTTTAGCAAGCTCTTTAATTTCTTTTTCTCTTAGTTCATTTAAATGCATGGATTCTCCGAAGACTTGTACATTTAGGGATTTTCACTCGAATTTGACGTAACTGAATGAATTCTGATTAGTATTGTTTGATATGGTAAATATTAACTTCTTAGCATATTATGTCAAGATGGAAATAAGCCCTAAAAAAAGTGATATAGATAGAAAACACCTCCTTGCAATTGACTACGGGCAAAAATTTACGGGCCTCTCTAATTATAAGGTCAATATCGATCCCATGATCCTTCTCTTTGGAAGAGTTGCCTACGAATCCGACCAACAGCTTGTCGATGAACTGCTACATATCTGCGAAGAAGAGTTTATAGATATTCTTATCCTAGGCATCCCCCGCTTCACAGATGGCAAAGAATCCACCATGACCAAAACGATTCTAAGCTTTGGTGAGCTTCTAAAGAAATCCACAAGCCTCCCGGTCTATTTTATAGATGAAACCTTAACTACTTTTGAAGCCGAAGAGAGAATGAAAAACGATCCGCGCTTTAACTTCAAAGTAGATCTCACAAAAATTGACGCTATGAGTGCGACCATAATACTTGAGCAGTTTGTTAGCTGTGCTGAAGATTAAAAATAGCGACAGATTAAAAATGTTCTCTTAAAATATTTGCATGAAAAAGAAGATTTTAATTTTATTGGGAGTCATTACTCCACTAGCTATCGTTGCCTTCATTTGTTTAAAAACAATATTTACTTTTTATACTCCCTACCAAGGAGATGAAGTTGAATTTACCATAAGATCAGGAGAGGGATTTTCAAGTATTAACTACCGTCTTACTAAAAATGAACTCATCACTAGCCCTCGTATTTTTCATTATTATACAAAATATAAAAATTCGCTCAATCGCTTTAAAGCAGGTACGTATAGCTTAAAAGCTGGAATGCATATGGGTGATATGCTTGAAGCCCTAACGAATGGAACTCCCCTTCTTACTAGAGTGACAATTCCAGAGGGAAAAAATATGTTTGAGGTCGGCAAGATCTTAGAAGCCAAAGGCATTAGTACTTACAAAGCTTTTATAAAAGAATGCCGTAACCAAAAAACAATAAAGGAATTTGGAATTGAGGCTCCTAGCCTTGAAGGTTACTTATTCCCTGATACTTATAAATTTGCAACGAATACTCCTGTTAAAAATGTTGTTAGAGCTATGACAAGACTCTTTAAGAGAAAGATTGAGAAGCTAGATTTTTCAAATACGAATCTCTCTAAACATGAAGTCATTATCTTGGCTTCAATTGTAGAAAAAGAAACTGGTGCAAAATTTGAAAGACCAACAATCGCTGGTGTTTACCTGAATAGACTTAAAAAAAGAATGAGACTTCAAGCAGATCCAACAACGATCTATGGTATTTGGGAGAACTTTAACGGAAATCTTAGGAAGAAACATCTTCTTCAAAAAACGGATTACAATACATATAAAATGAGTGGTCTTCCACTTGGTCCAATTGCAAACCCATCTCTTGCAGCAATAAAAGCAGTTCTAAAACCAAAAGAACATAAATTTATCTACTTTGTTTCTAAAAATGATGGAACACATGTTTTTACTCCAACATACAAAGAACATTTAAAAGCTGTTGAGTATTGGCAAAAGAATGCACACAGAAGAAAAGGGAAAAGCTGGAGAGATTTAAAGCAGTAGTTTTATCTTGAAGAACAATTTTTTGTTACACTCTCAAAAGTTCGCTCTTCATACTTACCAAACAATAAACCTTTAAAGAAAACTTTTGTCTTCCCTCTAAACTTACTACCAGAAGGACTAAAGTAAACTTCTATTTCTCTATCATCCAATTTTTGAATCGATGATACAGGTCTTAGGTATTTATCAAATTTTATATTTAGCTTAAAGCTTGGAAACATAACCTTTTCCGACACCCATGAAAGATATCTATTTCTTCTTGTTTTATAATTTTCTATCCAAGAGTTTACATTATAAAGACACCTTGGCTTAACAAGGAAGCTTTCGAAATCTCTTTCATTTGGATTCAAAAAGAAATCAAAATCCCACTCAAAGAAATTTTTCGTTGCGTTTAAACCAGACAAAGTTGAATTCATGTTCTCTCTGTGAATCCCCTGGTTATACTTTGAATTAACCTTCATATCTTTTCGAATAGAGATGAGCTTTCTTTGAGTAATCTCTTTTTTGCATTCCGTTTTTAAAGCCGGCTGATAATAAGTCAGAGGGTTTACAGAACAAGCAAGATTACTTACATGTTGAATTTTTAATGTTGGCTCAATTAGAACTCCACTTCTCTCAAGAGACCTTGAGATTTCACTTTTCATTTTAGAGCTCAGTACACCGCGAACAGCATTCCCGTCCATAAGAGGAGCTCCTGTATTTCCGTCGACAAAGTCACAATCTGTAACAGTCGTAAATGGTGAGTACTTATGATCAGAGAAAGGGTTTGCAAATGATCTATAAAAAGGCCTGCATGTTTGTTTCTTTATTGTTGCATTAAATGAATCTGTTGCATCAACTCTCCAAGACGTATAATGATCATCTTCAATTAATCCTCGTCGACTCTGAAAGTATGATCTTCTTCTAATCTTGCTACTTAATTTGATATAGGCCAAATCACTTTTTAAAAGAGCTGGATCTGAGACTGAGTTATTGTCACTTTTAACAACTTTTTTACATCTCGATACGATTCTCTTTTTGTATTTCGTTTTTGGAAAGATAGCAAAGATACTTTGATCACATCTAACTCCCGGAACTCTTAGAGCTCGAGTAAGACAAGATGAACTTGTTAAAATAATATCATCTTCAATTAATGTCCCCGTACAAAAACGAGAAGCACTCTTATCAATAATAATTATTTTTGCAATAGATTCTGAACATGACGACTCATCCAGACACTTAACTTTTTGCTTAGAGATGAATTCATCAACAGCTTCGTTATCTGTAGGGTCTACGCTTCTATCCGTTCTCGTTCGAGAATTAGAAGAGTCCTCTTCGATCTTTTTACCACACGAGCAAAAGATTAGAGATAAGGTAAATATGGAAATTAATATTTTTTTACAAATAGTCTAACCACCTAAAATCATATGTATTATAAAGCATATCTATTCTCGACCAAGAATGTCAAATAATAGGAAAGACCCATTTCAAACAAAAACTTACACATTATTGCCTAGTTCTATATCGCTTGCTCTTGCCCCCCATGATGAGTTAAAATTTATGTGCTTCATGGAGTTTTTCTATTCAAGTTAAAGATGGAAATGACGAAGCTGCTTACCGGTCAAGGAGGAGAGATCATGGACAAAAAGAAAGTTGAATTTTTTAAAAACAAATTATTAGAAGCAAGAAATCAGATACTTAACAGTGGAGTTCTTAGTAATCTTGATGATTTAAAGATCGAACCAGTTGCCGATGAAGCAGACCTTGCAAACAACACAGTAAACCAACAAATTTCATTTAGCATTCGAGAAAAGGAAATGACGAAACTTCGTAGAATCGATGCTGCTCTTGAAAGAGTTGAGGATGGATCTTACGGATTTTGCCTTGAGTCTGGAGATGAAATTTCAGAAAAGAGACTTAAGACACAGCCTTGGGCAGAGTTTAGCCTTGAAGTTGCTGAAGAAAGAGAAAGAGAACAAGCTCACCGCTTTCATAGAAGAGCATAGAGACTTAAGTCCAACTCTAATTTTATAAATTATAATAGTTTAGCCCTCTTATTAGAGGGCTTTTTTATGTCTACTTTTTAAACATTTTCTATGTTTTTTAACACTTTTACTTCATTTAACTCATTGATTTTACGATAAGAAAGATGGCAGCGAACTTGCTTCTAATTGGGTGTAAATCGCTAACCGACTTAGGATAAGAACATGATTAAAATGAATTTAAAACTGACTCTCCTTACTTTAACTCTGACACTTAGTTCAGCAGTTCAAGCGAAGTCATTCAAGTCACAATCACTGAAGATTAAAAAACAAAGTTCTTCTTATTATTCAACTGACAATCTTGTTAATCGTTTCACAAGCTGGGGAATAGATCCAAGCTACTCAAAGTCATCGATTAACCTTAAAAATTCTTGGAAAAGATTTCAAAAGAAAAAAGATATTATCGTAGCTGTTGTTGATACAGGTATTCAATTCAACCATCCATTTCTTAAAGATAATCTTATTCCAGCAAAAGGAAAATTAGGAAGAGCAAATTATGGAGTAGATTTCTCTACGAAGTCACCATCATCAACTCCTTCTGATTCTCATGGTCACGGGACTCACGTTGCAGGAATCGTTAAAAGTATTTTCCCTGAAGTTAAAATTTTAGCTCTTAAATATTACAATCCAAAAGCATCTGGTCAGGCAAACCTAAACTCAACAATTAAAGCACTTGAATACGCTGTTGATCAAAACGTTGATATTATCAACTACTCTGGTGGTGGACCTGAAGCAAGTGCACAAGAGCTTGCCATACTTAAAAGAGCTGAGAAAAAAGGTATTTTAGTAATTGCAGCTGCTGGAAATGAAAGATCAAATATTGATAGAAAGAAAAATGCTTACTACCCTGCAAGCTATGGCCTTTCAAATATTATCACTGTTGGTGCTCATGATGAATCAAACAAATTAATTTCTGCATCAAACTGGGGAGCAAAGTCAGTAGATATCGCAGCTCCAGGATTTAGAATCAAATCAGCGATACCAAATAATGGCGCAGGATATATGACAGGTACTTCACAAGCCACTGCCTTTGTTACTGGTGTTGTGGCACTAGTTAAATCTCAATTTCCTCAGTTTAACTACCAACAAGTTAGAAATATTATTTTAAGCTCTTCTCTAAAAGCCAGAAGCCTTAAAGGAAAAGTTCTTGGTGGTGGAAAGCTTGATGCTTCAAGAGCCTTAGATGTTGCAGGACATGTTCACGCAAAGCTTTTCTCTAATGGAAGAAATGTAGCAACAAAGCATAAATAAAACTTAAAGAAAGATAATTAATAAACTAGAATAAGCGTATGGATAAAATCAAACCATACGCTTTTTTATTTTTAGCTGGAGCTCTTTATGCTCTTGGTTACCCAAGTAGAATCAGTGAAAGCTTAATCATAACTCCAATGATCTCTATTGGTATATTATTTCACTATCTTCTAAAGACAGATTCATTAAAGCAAAAAATTAAATATCTACTAAGCTTTAATCTTATATTTAATCTTGTCGGCTACTACTGGATTGCTGATACTCTTGTCGAGTTTGGAGAACTTCCCTATCCTGTTGCAATCTTATTAAACGCATTATTTGCATTAATTATAACTCCACATTTTTGGGTCGCAATTTTGGGGCTCCACTTTTTTAAAGGTAAATTACAAACAATAAAAAATAAATCCTTTGGTTTATTTGCCCTAAGTCTTTCAATTGCATTAACAATCTTGGAGTACTACACCCCACAACAATTCAATGTCTTCTTAGGTCAGCCTCTCGTTAGCATTAGCCAGTATCTTGGTTTTGCTCACATTAGTGGTCTTCCTATATACTCTTTTTTCTCTTACTTATTAGTATTTGAATTCTTAAACGTTTTAGAATTTAAGAGGTTTTCTAAGATTAATTATTTTTCGATACTAATCTTTATTCTTTTAAATCCTATCTTAGTTCCAAAAAAGAATGAAAAAGAGATAAAGAAAGTTAACGTTCGATTGGTTCAAGCAAATATTTCAAATTTCTTAAAAGTAGATTCTGAAAAAGGTACCTATGCCTCAACAAGGCAAGTTATTGAGCGCTATGAGAATCTATCCTTGAAAGAAACAGACCTTACTGAAGCACTTGACCTTATTATTTGGCCAGAAACAGCTTACCCCTTCTCACTGAGAAGCAATCCTGAGGATCTAAAAAACACCGCTCTTCCACTAGCCTTTATCAATGTTACAAAGACATCTAAGGCTGATCTTTTTACCGGCGGATACGATAGTCAGAATACTCTTCAAAATGATGCTTATTTTAAAACTGAGCACAATACCGCTTTTCATATTTCAAAAGATGGAACTTTAAATGATACCTATAATAAAAGAGAGTTAATTCCTTTTGGAGAAACACTTCCATTTGGTTTCTTAAATCAATATTTAAGTAAATTCATTGATAATATTTCATTTTTTAAAGAAGGAGAGAAGTTTACACTTTTTAGCCTTGATAATGGGATGAAGTTCTTTAGTACTATTTGCTATGAGCTTTTAAAGCCTAAGTTCATAAGAGAGTATTTAAATAACCTAAAAGAGCGACCTCACTTTATGATAAATCTCACCAATGACTCTTGGTACGGCAAAACCATGGAGCCTCACCAACACCTATTCTTAGCAAAATGGCGAGCTCTTGAGTTTAATATTCCTATTATTCGATCCACAAATACAGGTATTAGCTCTGTCGTGTATGCCGATGGCACCGAAAGTAAACGCCTAGGAGTCTATAAGACAGGTAATCTAGATCTCGAACTTTTATTTGGGCCAAATAAGCCTACAATCTATCAAAGTTTTGGGATTCTACCTCTTTTTGCCTTATGGATTCTTTATTTTATTTTTCATCTTTTAGGGATAAAATTAAAGAATGAATAAACTAATCTGTTTTACATTACTTATTTTTATTAACTCATGTGCTTCTTATGAGAAGTTCAAGGCAATAACTGAAGAGCTTGAAATTCCATCAAAGGTTTATGCTTCTGATTATAACCAAACATGGCAAGCTGTAATTCAAGTTATGAAACGATTTGATATCTCTTATCAAAACCAAGAGTCTGGTAAAATTAAAACAAGATGGATGGACAACACATTACAAGTTAACTTTTCAGATGCTTTTGGAAGTGGCGATGCCGTTAAAGCTGCTGAATTTAAATTACTCATAAATGTAGCCGAAGGTTACAGCTATGGTAGAAAAGTAACAAAGGTTACGATCTTTAAAAGACAAAGAGTTGAGAATGATTTTCTTCAAGGCTGGAAAGAAAAAATTTCTGATGTAATACAAGAAAAAACACTTCTTTATAGAATTTCTAGACTTATTGAAATAGATAAAAAGTTAAAAGAAATTGATAAGGCACGCGAAAAAGAAGAACTAGAGAACTTCTAGGCCTAAATGATAGGCTCTTTGATTAAACCATTTACGCTAAAACATTCTATATCCTGAAAATCTCTAAGTTGACCTGAACGATTATCCAGCTTAATACCATTCAGACTTAACTTAAGAGATAACTCGTTTTCCTCAATTAAAAGATTAAAGTTTTTCGCTAATTCAAATTTATTAAATCTTCCCTGGTTCCCTCTTCTTGCATATCGATTTAACTGAGGTACTACTCTATTTTTAACTGAAGCTTGATACCAAAATTCATATTTTGTATCAATATGAATAATTTTACTAGATCGTTCTTTTTTCCAAAAAACCTTATCAAGGCAAACCCAAGAATCTAAGCTCACGAAGCCTTGCTTACATTGAAAAAATAAGTTTTGCTCCACGGCCTCTTTTAATAGATCACCTACATAATTTAAATTTGTATCCGCCACTCGAGACTGAGCCTGTTCCATACAGAACTGATCCGCTTCAAGCGGATTAAAATTTTGGCCAAAACTAGCTGAAATCACAGCTAAATTAAGCAGTAAAAATACTGACAAAAATCTCATAAAGGCATCTTACGCTGCGAGGCGTAACTTTCAAGAAATTTAGGTAGTTAGGTAAAAATTATATGGTCTGAAGCTTCAGATACTCTGACTTCCAGAAGTGTTTTTTAACACTCATATTACCTTTGGGAGAGCTCTTTTTCATGATCTTAGAAAGCGAGTAATCGAGCTCTTCGTGAATATCTCTATATTTTTTCTTCTGGATCATCGCAAGCATTGGTTTTTGAGCTTTTTGAAAGTCTAAATCCCCAATTGTTTTAATAATATTTCTAATAATATTTCCTCTTTTTCTCTCACCTTTAGATCCAGAGTAATTTTTCTTATCATAGAGCATCGACCAAACATAAGGGGCCAATTCTTTCAGTTTAAATTGTTTTATAGTCTCAAGAGCTTGAAGCCTTACGATCATAGCTTTATCTTTAAGCATACGAGAATAAATTCCTTTAAATTGTTTTTGTTCAAGAGACATCAAAGCTTTTAAGCTTGCAAGCCTTAACATCCAATTAGGATGAGAAGTAAATTTTGAAAGATATGCTGCCGACTTCTTCCCCATAATTTGGCCTAAGCAAAAAGTTGCTTGCCATCTATTTTTATCTGGAAAGTGCTTTGATTTCATTACAAAAGTTAAAAGAGGAACTGCTTTACTTCCATAGCTTAGAGTTTTCTTTTTCAGACTTTCAAGTCCTTCTTTATCTTTATACTTTCTTAAAAATGCAGGAAACAGAGCGTGCTTTTGAATACTCTTTGGAACTGGTTTTTTAAGTTGCTTGGCCTTTTTCACTGAAGCAAAAGAGAGGCTAAAATTTGTGCAGATAATTAAAGCAATTAATAGTTTCATGTTTTCCTTATTTAAGCATTTTTTCAAATTCACTTAGAAGATCTTCCGGCGAAGCCTCTTCATCATCTTCATCATCAGATGGTGCATCCGCTTGAACTTCTTCTTCCTCTTGTGCACTAGCTGCAACAATTGGTTCCTCAGCAGCGTCCTCAGCAAATGGAGCTGGCTCATCAGCAATATCACTTGATGCTTGCTCGGCTTCCGGTTCAGTTACTTCCTCAGCAACTTCCTCTGGTGGAGCTTCAACAATTGGAGTTGAACTTTCAACAGGTGCTGCTTCTACACTTCCCCCTGCCGCAGCAAGAGCATTTCTTAATTGTTCATTTTCTTGTTTAAGACGTTTAAGATCAGCGAGATCACCAGAGATGATTTCATATTGTTTTAAACTCTCTAGAAGTTCATCTCTTTCAGCTGTTACTTCATCTAACTTTGCTTGAATTGCAGGGTCTTGAACAGGTGCTCCTGATTCAGAACTTGCACTTGCTAGAAGAGCTTCTAGTTCTTTTATTCTTTCTTCTTTTTGATTAATTACTTCTTCAAGGGAAGAGTTTTTAGACTCAAGTTCTGCAGTAATATTTTTTTGATTAGCAAGTTGCGCTTGAAGCTCAGCAACTTGTGCTTTAAGAGCAGCATCCGCATCAACATCATCTAGGTTAACAGCCGTAGTACCAGGCAATTCTGCAAGAGGCATAACTGAAGGAATATTATTAAGATCAACATCAATTCCCCCACCTCTAAAAAGAGAAGATTTTAATGCTGTTGAATTTTGAATAATTGAATCAAGGTAATTCTTAACAACACTTGCTGGGATTTGGTGTTTAAGGTGGTTATATTTTTTTCGATTATAAAACCAAAGCCAAGTAATAGTAGCTAGAATAATAATTAATAACCAAATCTGAATAACAAAAATATTATCAGAATATTTCTCTAAATAATTAACAATTGAGTTCACTCATCCCCTCCGTGGAACGTGTCTAAGTATCCTATAATTATAGGAATATTTACAACTCTTTGCAAAATAAAACGACTTAAGTTTTGATTTTTCCTAGGATTTTTTTGTGAAGTGGGTTTACAGCAGCAATAATTGAGTTATCAAATGGGTTATATTCCCCACCGTTAAAGTCAGTTAAAGCGACATTGGCCTCCATACAAATTAATCCGGCTGCAGCAACATCCCAAGGTTTAAGATGTTTTTCCCAGTAACCATCAAAATTTCCTGTGGCAACATAACATAATTCCAGCGCTGCACTTCCAAGTCTTCGAACGGCACGACAACCTAAGATATTCTTTTTAAAAACAGATAATTGTTCTTCAAAAGTTTTTTCTTTCGTATAAGTAGGAGCTGGTGAAAAAATACATTCACTCATCTCTTTATTATTTTCTTTATGATCAAGTTTATACTTTTTAAAAGGATTAATTCTAAAATCAATTAAGAATGCTCCTTCAGATCTTGAAGCGTAAAAGCACTCTCCACTTGTTGGATTGTAAACGACACCTACGACAGCTTCTCCGTAGTGAAGAAGAGCAATAGAAACAGCATAGATTGGAATACCGTTTACAAAATTATTTGTTCCATCAAGTGGATCAATGACCCAAGAGAACTCTTCATTTTTAATCTCGTCAAAAGACGCTGCTTTATTATTTGAATAATCTTCTTCAGATAAAAAAGTGTGCTTGGGATATTTTTGTTTTATTTCATTTAAAATAAAGTCTTCAGATTTTTGATCAGCCTCAGATGCAATTCCATCAGCCCCCTTATCAGTTATAAGAAGTTCTTGTCTTTGTTTTTGAAATTTTAAAAGGATCTCACCTGCCTCATAACTTGTATCTAGGGCAAATTGTAATAGGTCTTTTAATTCTTTAGTCTTCAAGCTCATAATTTTCCATCATTTGTTTTAACATGTCTGGGTCTTCAATATAAACGGTATTATCTCGTCCCTCAACAGTATAAGATTCATCAAACCAATGTCCAAGATCAACCATCTTACACTTCTCAGTACAAAAAGGCCTAAACTGTGAGGAGTAATAATTAAATTGTTTTTTACAATGTGGGCAATTTACATTTAACTTTTTTTCCATTTTATATAATCTCCACTACTGAAATTTTATCATATAAAGAATTCGCTAAAAAGATCTCATCAAAGTCATGAATTTCTTCGACTAATATATCTCTTTCTATTACTTTTTTTGCTGCAATTAGTTTTTGTCTTGAGAGACCTTTATAAATCCCCTCTTTTGGTGTGAAGATTTCATCAGCTTTTCTAAAAAATATATTTGCAACAGAAGCTTCATAGATTTTCCCTTCACCACAAAAGAGCACATCATCAAAGCCCTCTTTAGTCGCGAGTTTTTGCAGATATAGTTCTTTTCCATAAGAGCCGATTTTTAAATCATCTAATAAAGGAGATTGAAGCCTGGGTGTTAATTTTAGTCTAACGGGAGCTTTCTCAAATTTAGAAATTTCACGTCGTGAAAAACAAAAATCTAATTCGTCGTTTTCCGTTCTAAAAATAGTTACTCTTACCGCACCGGTAAACTCGCCGATATCAAGTTTAGAATTGATTTCATTTTTTAAAGAGCTTAAGTTTTCTTTAAAAAAATATCGCTTCGCACCATCAATCAATCTTTCCAGATGTAAGTTCCAATCGTAAATTTCACCACTTATCACCTTACAAGTCGTGAAGATTGTTTCGCCTCTTAAAAATGCTGGTGTCAAAAATACACTATTCATAATCTACCCATAATACATTGATCGCAAGCACTTGTCATGGTACTAACGCTTAGTGTTTATGAAGAAAGAAATAGCTATAATAGGCTTTGGTAATCAGGCGAAAGCGTGGGCACTAAACCTTAGAGATTCAAATTGGAAAGTAACTATTGGTCTGAGGAGCAATTCTTGTTCAATTGTACTAGCGGAAAAATTAGGATTTGAAATCTTTGATCTGGATCAAAAAGTTGATATCTCTCTTTTTGCCATTCTTACTCCAGATGATACCCACCACGAAATCGTTACAAAACTAGATCAAATAAATAAAAACTCTACTTATATTTACGCGCACGGTTTTTCATTACTCTATACCTCTTTAGCAAAAGAAGTTTTATCAAATCATGTTTTAATTGCTCCAAAGGCCATTGCAAGTGAGCTTCGTTATGAATACGAAGTTGATGGAAAAAATGGTGGGGTTTATAGTTTCGAATATCTAAAAGATAAAAATATAAAAGACGACCTACTTAATCTTGCAAAAGACTTGGGACTAACAAGTCTTCACGAGGCAACAATTGAGGACGAGACTATTGCCGATTTATTTTCAGAGCAAAGTCTTTTATGTTCCACTCTTCCTTATGCAGCCGTTCACAGCTTTAACAAGCTCAGAGAAAATGGAGTAAGTGCTGAAGTCGCTTTTTTTGAATGCTGGCATGAGGTAAAGCTTATTGCCAATACGATGGTAAAGCTTGGGCCCCAGAGATTTTTTGAACTCATAAGCCCTAATGCCCTTATAGGGTCAGAGATTGGAAAGTCTGTTTTCTTTGATGACACCTACTCTAAGAATTTACACGACATTTTTTTAAATATTAAAGATGGAAGTTTTAAAAAGCAACTTGATAAAAGCTCATTTAAACAAACAAAGGACGAGGTCTTGCGTTTTTGGAAAGAACAAGAATTAACTCATGTTCACTCAAAACTAGAACAAGAACTCTACTAGGGAATTTATGAAAAAACTTGATACAAGAAAGATTAAAAGCTTTAAAAAAAGAGATACGAATCGCTTTTTACATATGCTCACTTGTTATGATTATCAAACAGCGAAGATGCTCGATGAGACTGCACTGGATTTAATCTTAGTTGGAGATAGCCTTGGAAATGTTATTCTAGGATATGAGACAACTTTAAGTGTAACTTTGAATGATATGATTACTTTTTCAAGTGCCGTTAAAAGAGGGGCTAAAAATAAATTCACAATCGTTGATCTACCCTTTGGAACATATAATACAGTTGAAGATGGATTAAAAAATGCGACTGAACTCATTCAAAAAAGTGGATGTGAAGCTGTAAAGCTTGAGGGTGCATTTGATCACCAACTTGAACTCATCACGCGCCTTACACATATTGGTATTCCCGTTATGGGACATATAGGACTTACGCCTCAATCAGTTAACGAGCAAGGTGGATACTATACGCATGGAAAAAATGACGATTCTGCAAATTCACTAATGCAGCAAGCGAAAAAGTTAGAACAAGCTGGATGTTTTTCAATTGTACTTGAATGTGTTGAAAAGTCTGTAAGCAGTGCCGTTTCTAAAGAATTAAATATTCCCACAATTGGTATTGGTTCTGGAGACGAGGTTGATGGACAAGTTTTAGTTATAAACGACCTTTTAAAACTTGGTTCTGATTACCCCCCAAGTTTTTGTACACCGATAACCGATTTATACTCAGCAAAAAAAGAAGCCATTGAAACCTATCTTCAAAAAAAATGATGAACTCTTTTTTAGTTACCATTGATCAAGGAAATACAAACACAAGTTGTGCTTTGTTTGATAACTCATTAGAGAATCCCAAAATACTTAAAACTTTTTCTTTAGAAAAACTTGATGAGACTACAAATCAATATGCACTTGATGCTCAAAATACAAAAGCCATCATCTGTAGCGTAAAAAAAGAGTTAGGCTTTGAATTAAAATTCGAAGACATAAAAATCAAAGATCTTTTTAAAAATAATCTCTTTATAGATATGCCTGTTTCATACAGTGAAACTTTGGGACTTGATCGACTTGCAATAACCTACTCCCTTTATAAAAAAAATAATAAGCCCTTTATTTGTATTGATACTGGAACCTTTACCACTATTGATCTGGTCGACATCAGAGGCTTTGGCGGAGGGTATATTCTTCCTGGTCTTCAAATTTTACAAGACTCATACAAAAAGGGCGATGAGCTCTTTTCACCAAACACCACATCGACACAAGTATTAAGTGCAAATATGCAGATTCCCAAAACGACAAAATCAGCAATAGAACATGGTGCGTTTTTTTCATATATAGCCCCAATTAATCGAATAATTGAGCACTTAGATAGGCAAGATATCATTATCACCGGTGGAAATGGTGAAATTCTTTTTAAAGCTCTTTCAAAGATCAATGATGCTCAGAAGATGAGCCCCAAAAGATCAATACAATTAGAGAAAGATCTGATACATAAGTCACTGATTTATATATTCAAAATGGTAAATAAATAATGAAAATACTTTTAGGTGTTACAGGTTCTATTTCAGCTTATAAAGCTCTAGATATTTGTCGAGGCTTCACAAAGCTTGGCCATGAAGTACGTGTTATTGTAACCAAAAGTGCCTGTGAATTTATTAACCCAAATGCGTTTCACTATCTTGGAGCACAGAAGGTATACAATTCAACAGATGACTTTAATTTAAATCAATACGAAGACTCTACAAATGTTTTACACGTGGATCTAAGTCAGTGGTGCGATAGATTTGTGATCGCTCCTTTGACAGCAAACACAATGGCAAAACTTTCATATGGTCTTTGTGAAGATCTTCTTTCAAGTGTTTTTTTAGCAAATACAACTAAGCCTGCTATTTTATTTCCGGCGATGAATACTCAGATGCTTGAAAATAAAATCACACAACAAAACCTTCAAAGACTAAGCGCTCTTAAAAATGTATTTATACATCCAACAAAATCTGGAGAGCTCGCTTGTGGAGATATTGGTGCTGGTAAACTTGCTGATGTGGACAAGATCATTGAAATAGCTCCAATCATTAATTTAAATGCACCAAAGAAAAATATTCTTATTACTACTGGCGCAACTATAAGCCCACTAGATCCTGTTAGATATATTACAAACCCTTCAAGTGGTAAAACGGGCTACCAACTTGCAAAATCATATATCGATGACGGTCACCAAGTTACTCTGATCTATGGCCATGGTAGTACTCCATTAATACAAAACCTTGAGTTTGTTCCCAATATAAAATTAATTAATGCCAATACAACTACTCTGATGCAAAAAGAAGTTCAGAAGTTCTTTGATAGTTGTGATGTCTATATTTCGACAGCTGCGATGAGTGATATTGAATTTAAACTAGAAGAAAATAAAATAAAAAAATCTGATTTTTCAAACACATTAAACTTTGAGAAGGCTCCCGATGTTCTAGCATCAGTTTTAGAGAAGAAAAAAAATCAAAAAGTTATAGGTTTTGCTGCAGAAACAGAATCAAGTAAAGAGATTTTTCTAGAAAAATGGAAACGAAAGCCTGTTGATCTTCTAATTGGCAATATTGTTAACTCTGGTGCAACTAGTACTCAAAGAGGTTTTAACTCTGAATCAAATGAATACCTTTTTATAAAAGATGGTGTCATCTCATCGAAAAAGACTCTTAGTAAAAAAGATCTTTCTTTAGAAATTCTAAAAGAAAGTCTGAATGAGAGTTTAAATGATTAATATTCTTTCTACTCTGGGCGAGCTTGAGACATTTAGAAAATCAAACCTTGAAGTGGGCTTTGTTCCAACGATGGGAAATCTTCACCCTGGACATATATCTTTAGTTGAAAAAGCATTATGTGAAAATCCAGTTGTTGTTGTCTCTATTTTTGTAAATCCAAAACAGTTTGGAGAGATTGAAGACCTTATTAATTATCCAAGGACCCTCGAAAGTGATACAGCTCTTCTTCAAGAAGCTCTAGATAAACACCCAGATAAAAAACTTTATATTTTTAGTCCATCAGATGAGCTGGTTATCTATCCATCAAACTTTAATGATTTTATAAAAGTTGATTCTCTAAACTCTATGAGTGAAGGAAAAATTAGACCTGATCATTTTGATGGAGTTGCAACTGTAGTAAAAAGGCTTTTTAAACTAATAAGCCCCACTCGGGCCTATTTTGGAAAAAAAGATTACCAGCAGTTTCTAGTCGTAAAAGAACTTATCAAACAAGAAAAAATGAATATTGAAATTATTGGAATGCCAATAATTAGAGAAAAAGACGGATTGGCCATGAGTAGTAGAAACTCAAGGCTTAATAGTGAACAACGAGTTGAGAGTCTTATGCTTTCAAAGAGTTTGCTAGAGATTTTATTTCAAATCCAAACAAATGGTTTTGAAAGTGCGAAGAAATTAATTAGAACAAAGCTAGAAGATAAAAGATTTAACTATTTAGAAATTAGAAATAGTAATACTTTTGAACTTGCGCAGAAACAAGATACGCAAATTACGATTTTAGGTAATTTTCAATTGGGTCAAACAAGGCTTCTAGATAACATTGAGGTTGAACTGTGAATTTTGATGACTATAAAGTTGAGCTTGGCAAGAAGGCCTCTCTAGTAAGTATTGTATGCGATAGATTTGAAGGATACGAAACTTCATACAAAACAAATGCATCTCTAAAAGAATTAAGAGAACTACTTAGAACACTAGGTGTTGAAGCTGGTGCTGAATACGTTCAAAATAAAAATGCTCTAGAGCCTGCTACGATGTTAGGTTCAGGGAAGCTGATTGAAGTTTCAGAAGCTGCAAAAAGAGAGGGATCAAAGATATTAGTTTTTGATTTTGAACTTACGGCTAGTCAAATTAGAAATATCAAAAATATTACAAACCTAGATGTTATCGATAGATCGATGGTAATTCTTGAGATCTTTGCCCATCACGCAAGAACGAATGAAGCTCGTATCCAAGTTGAAATCTCTAGACTTCAATATATGCTTCCAAGGCTTCAATCTCTTTGGACTCACTTTACCAAGCAAAAAGGTGGTATTGGTCTTAAAGGAGAGGGAGAGCAGCAGCTTGAGCTCGATCGCCGTATCATTCGCGAGAAGATTGAGTTTCTAAAAAAGCAACTAAAAGACGTTGCAACTTCTAGAGAGCAACAAAGAAAGAAAAGACAAAACAAAGCTGTTACCGCAGCACTTATCGGTTATACAAATGCTGGGAAATCAAGTTTGATGAATAAGCTTTGTAAGGTCAACGTACTAAGTGAGGACAAGCTCTTTGCGACTCTTGATTCCACATTTAGAACCCTTAACCCCGATTCAAAACCACCGATGATTTTAATTGATACGGTTGGTTTTATTCAAAACCTTCCAAATACATTAGTTGCTGGTTTCAAAACGACACTTGAATCAGCTCTTGAAGCAGAGCTTTTAATTATTGTATGTGATCTTTCAGACCCTAATTATAAAAAGCACCTTGAAGTTACTCAGGAAGTTTTAGGCGAATTAAATATTCAACAAAAAGATCAAATCGTTGTCTTTACCAAAAAAGATAAAATTAAAGATCCATTCCTACCTAAAATTGCAATGCGAAATTTCAAAGCAACATTTTTGGTGAGTACACTTGATGATGTGGATATGGTTGATTTAAGAGAGTATGTTATTAACTACTTTTTAGATAAACAAGCCCATCACGATCTCTTTATTCCCTATGAAAATGGTGATTCACACTCTAAGGTCATCGCAAATGCGAATATAGTCAACCAAGAGCATCATGAGAACGGTATTTTCTATAGGATTAGAATTCCTGGATTTATCTTTAACCAACTAGGGCTGAAAGAGTTTATCCTCGCACCAGATCAAAAGATAAATTAATTTAACCTTAATTTTCATTGTCAAAATCACTTAACTTTTGTAAAGTCCCCTTCTCTACAAAGGCTAAATAATCAATGAGAAACAACTCTAAAGATACATATTATAAAAGTTTAGAAAAAAACCTTCATACAAAACTTCAAGATCTCTTAAAAGAGTCTTTTGATAATCCAGTTATCAAAGCAAGGAATACTTGGAGTATCACAAGTGAAATGATCCAAGTTATATTGGGGCAAGAAGTTCATACTAAATGGTTTGCTAATATTAAGCCTCTAGTATTAAAAAATAAAAATCTTATTGTTCAAACAGAATCTCAATTTGCAGCTCAGTGGATTAATACTCATTATCAAGAATTAGTTAACTCTCTGATTAAGGCTCAAGATAAAAATTTAACATGTTTTTTTATAGGTCCTAAAAACTGGTCGAATAAAAACCAAGAATCATAGAGCAGAAATTAATTACGGAAAACACCACTTCTAAAATAGACAGTTACACCAAAGAAGATAATTGTCAGACAAATACCGAGAAATACGAAAAGCTTATCTTTATTCATTAATTTATTTTATGTGATTTTTTAGATCATTGGCAAACGTTGTTGCATTTATTGATCCATTATAACTAATATCAAAAGAATCATTTGAATCACCAACAAGCATTGTCTTATAGCCTGAATGCTCTGATTCTTTTAGACCACTCCAAAACTGATCGCTATTTTCATCTAAAGCAGATTTATCGATGATCACAAGCTTGGGTTTTAAATCCGTTATAAGGTATGAAAAGTCACTTGTTTCAGTAAGGGTAAAGCAAGATAAACCATTGCTTTTACACAGGTTTTCAACAAAATCACAAACAAACTTTGTCTTATTAATATAAAAAATTTGCTTTATTTCCATCTGCCAGTCCTATATGATCAAATTCAAATAAGGACACTACAATTATGAGTAAAAAAGTTCAAGTCATTGCATCTGATTCTAAAGAAATTTTATTCGAGTGCGAAATAGAACAGGAATCTCGTGCCTATGAGTATGCAGCACAAATGGAAGAGCTGGGAGTTGAAGTAAGTGTAATTAGTCCAAATGTAATTGATACTTTAAGCAACGCTCTTGGTCTAAAAAAAGACGAAGACGATGCATTCAAACACAGCGTCTACCAAGAAGTGCACGATCATGAGGGTGCTGAAGAGTCTGATTCTTGCTGCACAACTTATGTCGAAGTATCAGATAAATCCACGCTTCAGTAATTCATTACAATTTTTAAGCTACCATTTAACCCAATTGTTTCATAATCTTTTGCCTCTTCGTAATCGCGGTCAAAAAGGTTTCGTATACTTGCCTTTAAATCAAAATCATTAAACTTATACTTATAAGTTAGATTTACAAGATCAAAGGCCACAAGTTCTCGGTCTCCAGAATCAAATTGAGACGATACCCAACTCCACTCCAGTCCAATACCCTGCTTATCATCAATTTTTCCAAATACATTTAAATTCGCCTTAGCCTTTGGACGCTTAAGGGCATTTTTTTTCGAAGAATCATGACTTTTATTTAAAGCGAGACTTTGTTCAAAAAGAAACTTTTTATATTTTTGATAAAAACCTAAATCAATCCCATATGTTCTTAAAGAGTTACTATTAAAGTATGTCGTTGTTGTAGAGTCGTAATTTATAAAATCATCGATATGTGTATCATATAGAGCAACTTCATAACCGCTGGTTCCCTGTTTTAAATACGTAATAGAAACAGAACGACTCTTCTCTGGATCAAGTTCATCATTTCCTTTAACAAAAGGTTCATCCACAAAAAGCTGATATGCTGAGGGGGCCTTAAAGCCCGTTGCATAATTAATTTTTATTTGTTTTCTATTTTCTAGATTTAATCCCACTCCGGCATTAAAGCTTGTAAAATCACCAAATTCTTCGTGATTAGTCTGGCGTGCACCAAAGGTTGTAAAGTATTTTTGATATTTTAATGTGCTTGAAATAAAGCCTTCATAAAGATTTGTTTTTACCTCATCTAATCCCGTTTGTTCGTAAGTTGAGTATTCATGATTAAGGCCAATAATAGTTTTAATATTTGAATGCTCTAAATTATAATTCAACTCCTGTGCAACTCGAGATCCTGAGTAGTCACTTGAAGTTGTCGCTCCAAATCTCTCAAAGCGGTCACTCTTTATATAACTAATTTTATGTGAAAATGATTTATAGTTTAATTTTTGAAAATATATTTGGTTTTGAGCTTTTGAATAATTAATATCAGAATCAACTTTAAAGCCATCAGTTTGTTTATAACTATTAAGAAGTTTGGCTTGCCACTGTAATTCAACTTCATCAAATACATGAGCATAATTTAAAGTAAGTCCTCTATTTAGACCAAGGTCTTTTTCATCACCATTCTTTACAGAAGAAATTATATTCGACTCATTATAAAAACCATTTAAATAGAATACTCCATTTTTACCATAGACTGTTGTCGTACTTGCAATTTCTTTTTGAACTCCACCTTCGATAGAAATTTTTCCTCCAGGAGAGCTCCCTTTATTTGTAATGATATTAATCACACCACCAATAGCATCACTTCCATGCAGAAGACTTTGAGGGCCTTTGATGATTTCAACCTTTTCAATATCAAGACTTGATAAGGATGCCATATTAAAAGATCCATCTAAAGACGTTGGGTCGTTTACTCGAACACCGTCTATTAAAACAACTGTATGTCTACTTTCGGCTCCTCTAATAAAAATTGAATACGCAGATCCAGGGCCACCTGTCTGAGAGATATTTATATCACTTTGAGAGCGAAGAATATCAACCACCTCTGTAGAAGGTTTTAATTCAATTTGATCCTCTGAGATAATTTCAGAGCTTACGGTCAATTCACTTTGAGATTGATTGGTCTTACTTGAAACAATTATTGGATCTAGTCTTGAAGCGATTACAAAAGATGGAATGGTTACAGATAAAATAAAAACTAAATGCTTTAGCATAAAACTCCTCCTCGGGCTTATCCATTTTATGCAAATTGGGTCTGACTTGTTTTGAGAGTTCTCAAACTTACAGTTGCGGGACAGTTGAGGTTTTTCACCTCATTCCATATTTGCGGATGATTCTCTTGCATTGTTTCTTTAAATTAGAGGGAAGTCAATTATAAGACTTTTTGTAAAGTAGCTGCAACACCAATAACAACAACTAAAACCGTTGATAGACGAACAACAACTTTATCTATTTTAGAATCAAGCCTATATTCCATGTCTTTCATGTCTGAGCGAATACTCGATTCCATCTCCTTCATGTCTGAGCGAATACTCGATTCCATCTCCTTCATGTCTGAGCGAAGGGCCAATTCTGATAACTGAATGTCTTTTTTTGTCGCAAAATTATTATTCATAATTTCCTCAAAGACTTTTAAACTTGTGTCGGCTTGGTCTTTAGTAAAGCCTGAATTAACTAGATCTTTAGTATACCTCATTGCATCAATCATTTTCAACTCCTTATTGCTAAGAAGTCCTTTTGCAAAGAGGGTGTCGAGGCAGAGGTTCGTAACTATTTGAAATAAGAGGTGTCAAAATTCGACACTTACAGAAATATATTCTCTAATGGGACAATTGAGAAATTAGCAAACACGGTGAACTATTGTAATGCTCGACCTAAAAGCTTGCACGCTTACCTACGACTTCTTTAATCCATGCTGGCTTATCAATATCACTCGCTGAATATCCTGTCGCAATATATAACTCTGTGAACCCTTCATTAAATATTTTTTCAGATTCAACTTCTCCCTTAACATCATTCTTTAAGTTTGAGTCTATATAGATTCTTGTATCCTTTGAGTAGGATTTAGAGTTTTCTAAGAAAGCTTCAATTGATGAAAAGCATTCAAGATCAACACTCTTAGCTTTTGCTTCCATTTGCCATGACATGTGAATAATTTCATCATCATCGATTAAGATAACTTTTTTATTTTTTATTTCATTTAGTTCTATTGGAACAAAGCCAAGCATTCCTTTATCAACAAGCTTTATACCTTTAGACTCTGCTTGTTCTTTAATATGTTTTTCTTCAAAGCGAGAAGTAACTAAATAGATATTTTCACTCTCTATCTTTGAAACCAGATCTAAACCATTGAGTTTATGACCTAAGAATTCATAATCAAGAACAAATACTTGATTGGTATTTTTATGAGACTCATACCAAGACAAGAATTTTTCGGGCGATGAAAAGATTGCAGAATCAATAGAGATTTTCAAACTATCTAACCTTCCCTTCCAAACTTGATGAATACTTGAGTCATCATCAACAATGACTAACTCAGAGCGAGGCTCTAATTGTATTTTTTGAACAAAACTCTTTGGTGCATTTGACTTAGGTAGTGCAATTTCAAAAGATGTACCTTCACCAAGGGCAGAGCGGCAAGTAATTGAACCTCCCCAAGACTCGATAGTATTTTTTGCATGAAAGAGTCCAAGACCTGTTCCGTCTTCTTTATCAATAGAAACACCTTCATCAAAGATTCTTTCAATATTCTCTTCCGAGATACCTTTTCCGTTATCAGAGATAATTATTTTATTTTGAGAAGGATCTGACATTAAAGTTAATTCAACTTCACCTGACTCAATTGTTGCTTCTACTGCGTTATTAATTAGATTTGAAATGATTCGTTTAAGATCTGAGGGTTCTATATTTGAAAATAGTCCATAGTTTTCAGTCGAAAATGGAAAGTTAATTTCGATATTATTCATGTTTCGAAATTCCGTTCGTTTCTCTGAAACTATAGAGGCTATAACTGACGATAGAAGTGTCGATGAAATTTTACCTTCACGATTTATGGATTCATTTTTTCCAACAAGATTGTTAGCAATATCATGGATTCTATTTATTGCAGAACGTATTAATTGTTTTTGAGAAGGGTCTACCTTGTCTAAAGATTTAATAGACATATCAAGAGCAGCAAGTGGTGATCGTATATCATGAGCAAGTTGTTTAGATTGATTGAAAAGTGCTTTTTTCTGATTCAACTCCAGGTTTTTTTGCATTTCATTATCTCTTTCAGAGATAAGATCTGATAAACGACTTTTCATCATTGAAACTTCTAAAAACTCTCCAGAACTCTTGACGGGAGACTTCTCTGTGCTCCCTAGTTCTGTAATTGAAGACGAAAGCACAGCAAGAGGCTTCTTTATAAAAATAACAAATAAAACAATAATCAGGATCAAGAATATCAATGTAAACGTAAGTTCTTTGGGCTTTTCACTTACAATATGTAAAATTGACTTATTTATAAAACCTAATCTCAATGTAGCGACCTTCCTTCCCGCATGAATCAGCTGGTAATCAATTTTACTTGTGTCTGCATTAGATAAATTCGGGGTCGAATGATGATACAACTCAATACCATCTGTATTTACAAGGGTGCATTGAGAAACGTCCATATCAAAGCAAATTCTATTCAGTATTCGATGAGTACTGAATGAATTATTTTCAAATATATCTGAGGACAAACTTGAATGATTAATATCAACAACAGAAGAAACTAAGCTAATCTTCTTATTATTATACTCTTTATAAATAAAATAATTAGAAACAAGTAATGGGGTAAGCACACCTACAACAATTAAAAATATAGACCTAGTGTAAATATATTTTTCAAATGACTTATTTTTCAAGAAAGTCCTTGTACCTTATATAAAGAGGAGATATAGCCTGGTAATGTAAATTTTTATCCCTTCTCATAATCACATTATTAAATAGATTTCCAAGCGGAATTATATAACGCTCCTGAGATGTAATATTAATCATTTCTCTTGTAACAGACCTATCCCATTTTTTACCTTTTAAGGTTATATCTTTAAAAATATTTTGGATTTTCGCATTTTTAATTCTACCGAAATTCAGACTGGACTTTTCACTATATACTCCATGCAACATAAAAAAACTAGAAGGAATATCAAAGATCATACCTCTAATATACAAGTTAAAATTGTTTTTTTGCAAATAGCTATAGTAATTTCCGATATTACCTTTTCCATAATCTTCATTGAGTTCAGTGTACGTTATCTTAGGTAGCTTTAACTCCCTCAACCCTTTATTTATAATTTTTATTGCATGGACTCCCATAGGGTGGAAGTTTTTTGGGACTATAATTTTAAAATCTTTAGCCAACGGAAGATTATTTTTCTCAATTTTACTTAAGTATCTTTTAGCTAATTTAATATTAAACGATGGAGTTGAGGCTGCCACATATCCAGAAACTCCAAATGGTAATATTGAGTCTGGTATTAATTTTTTTGGAACTTTATAAGATTTAATAATAGCAGCCCTGTCTATTGAGTGAAAGATAGCTAATCTTAAATTTTTATTCTGGAAAACAGGATTATTCATATCAAACCCCACAAAGAAAGACCCCAATATTGGATGAGATGATACTTTCAAAAGTTTATTCTTCTTATAATCTTCTACTTCCCCTCTATCAATATGCATTAAGTCGATTCTCTTATCATGAAACATCTTTAGTTGCTTCTTTTTCCTTTCAAGACTAGAACCTTTCGTCGACACAAAATGCAGCTCAGTAACTCCATGCTTCTCTCGATAACGATCAAAACGCTTTAGTACAATTGATTTATCACTAATTAGATCTAAGAAAAATGCTCCTGTCCCAACCCACTGCTTACTACAATCAGGTTCATTTTCAAACATATTGTCAGGATAAATCCTCAACGAAGAGCTCGCTAAAAAAAACAAAAAATCTGGCAATGCTTCTTTAAGTTTAATAGAAAACTCATATTTGTTAATATAAGAAATATTCAATATTTTACCTATAAATTTTGAAGAAGTATGCAAGGCTTTATTCTCCTTCATTTTTCTATAAGAGTATATTACATCGTTACTCACTAACTCCTTAGAATTGTGAAACAGTATTCCTTTTTTCAACTTAAACTTGTACTCATCTCGAGATTTATTCACCTCCCAATCATCAATTAACAGCGGGCGAATTTCACCATATTTATTCAGAGAAAAAAGAGTTTCGTTTATCTGAAGTGAAAGTGACACCCAATTCTGAGCCGTTATTCCACCAGGACAAATTTTCGAGATCTGCGTGTTAAATGGTATATATAGTTTCTTAGATGATCTCTCACAACTTACAATCAACAGAAGAACCGTAAAGAAAAAAAAGAGCCCAAGTTTTCTATAATATTTCATAGCAACTCTCGACTAGATACCTATTAAAACAACTCTTTTTCTTTCTGCAATTTAAGAAATATGAATTAAGATTATTTTGCCCATACAACAACACTGATTCTTCAATCTGCCTAGAAAACAAATTATACACTTCTGCCGCAAATCCTTTTTTCTGATGTGTTGTAACTGTGGCTAGCCCCCAACAATTATACCCTCCCTCAATAGAAGTGACTGCAAACGATGTGACAGGTACTCCCTTATAAGTTAAGATATAAAAGCTGTGATTCTCTTTTAAATTTAGTTCAGAAAGTTTTTTAAAAATAACCGAATCAAAAGGCTTCTCACGCCCCCTTCCATCAGAATTGATTAACCACCACTGTTTGAACATCTCTAGAGAATCAACTCTCACTAATTCAGATCCCTCAATTTTGTCCTTTATAAAATTACAAGATTTGTTACTTGAGTGCACAATAGGTATGCCGACCTTTTCAAAGGATAAATTCGAACTTTTGACTAAATTCGGAGGAAGTTTTGAGCATTTAAAGTATGTTGACAGCCCAGCTTTATTATTTTTTAAGACTACATCCTTTATCTCTTCAGATATAGCTTGATCCACTGAATCACCTTTAAGGCGCAAGAAATTAAATTTACTCCAAGGCCCATCCATCCAAGAATAATGTAACAGACTATCGGTTTCTTTTTTATTGCAAAAAATATTCAAGAAGGATTCTTCTGCATCATACCAGTGCTTCATTTTAAATCCTTTTGTACAACAACATGCCAATAAATAGCTCCGCTTACGATGATTATGCCATCTACTAAAAACACAGCACTCACAGTAAAAAACTCTAACAAGAGCCAACCTATACCGATTGATAATATTGCACAAAAATTCGTAACAGTATCTACGACACCGCTCAACATTGACAACTCAGACAGTTTTAAGTTTTTTTGCATAATAGTCGTTGCCACAGGAACAGACAGTCCATTTCCAACTCCCATCATAAAAATAAAAATCAAATGAAAATCTTTTCCAACGAATGATAATGAAATCAGACTCAACCCAGTCAGTACAAGTGTAAATTTAAGAACTTCTGCCTCATTTTTAATTAAAGATTTAAACTTCAAAATAAATAAATTTGATGCCATAAAACCTAGCCCAAGAGCTGAGTAATAAAATCCAACTTGATCAACTTCGTTTGGAGGTAACAATAAAGCAAAGTACTCTAAATAATTCACTGATAAATAAAAGATTGAATATATCAATAATAAATAACGACAAAGAGGATTTCTTAAAATTGATTTAAATGATTCTACATACGATATATCCTCCCCCTTCATCTCCACTTCAAATCGAGGTAAAAGAAAAGAAAATATAATGAGAAAAGCAGCAAAGAATGCGAAAACAAATGTGGAAAAATTTGAAGATATGTTTACATCAATTATTGGAACGACCACTATTAGTGGAGCCAAGAACCTCATTGAAGTTCTCATTAGTGAGCTCAAAGCGTTAACGGAAAAGAAGTCTTGTGTTTTATTAGCAATTGTTGCTTTTATTGTATCAAAAACTGGCTCATATATAAGGGAAAACAACGATACAAGAATAAGAGTACCTAACACCGAAATATCAGATGGTAAAAGCTTTAAGATTCCTGCGCTTATGATATAAACAAGTAATAAAATTTGAATTACGTTTTTTTTCGTCAATGTTGTCGAGATTTTATGAGAGAAGTAAGACGAAAACAAAAAGATAGGTAGATACTTTATAACTCCTATTAAAGTCAAATATGTACTTTTCTGTATTGTCTGTACCTCTAGAGCTGGAAGCTTTGAATATACAACCCAAATAATAAAACAAAATAACAAATGAGGAATTAGAGGCCTATAGCTATTCATTTTTTACTACCCTATCATTAATACTGCCTACAGCAGTATTTGTTACTCCGGGAAGAACAGCAATTAATTTTTCATCGAGCCTAATTCTTGCGACATTACCACCAGAGAAGCCTCCAAAGAAATATGGACTTACAATATACTTCGCTTTAACTTTTTTTGAATCTATAATCCACTCCTCTTCGAAGGATTCATAAACACGCTGAATAATGTATTTTTCAGAAGAAATGGCATCTTCAATAAGTAAGTTCCACTTTTCTTGAGTTAATTCTTTACCAACAAATACGTCCTTACCTTGATTAGATAACTCTTTTTTTATCAATAATGCATTCTTATCTTTTTTAAATTTATTAATTTTTTCTGAATTTATTTCTGCAGTTATCCATTCAGATTCGACTACATTACTTGAGTCAATATACTTGGATATAATTGAAAAAAAGATTTTACTTGTTAAAAGATCTGAAATCTCTACTGGAAGAAAAATTGAATTTGCTGGAATCTCCTTCTCAACATTATAGATGTCTCTTTTGCATTCATTTGATTCAGAGGTTGAAATAGTTCTATAGAATATAGTTTCAGATATGTTAGAGATCATTTCTGAATTTAAATCTTTGATAGACTTCATACAATTATATCTAACTTTGTGCTTTTTTGATAAAATACTTTCTATCTCAAGTTCCTCGTCTGTATATTCATCAACTTTATTTAATCTCCATGTAACTATTTGCTTATCATTAGAAATTAGACTCAGGTGTTCTGATTGCGCTTCTAGGGGTGTCATCCTATCACTTTTATAAAATTTCAAAATTTTCGAAAAAGTTAATGTTCCACCAATAGATGTTGTTGTATTTAGTTCAAATATTTTTAAATCTCTATCAACTATGACAGCATCAGGCCTAGCAACGATATCCTTGATATCTAAAGATGATAGATCAACTCTATCAACAAAGCTTTCTACATAAGACAACTCTTTTGAGTTCAAAATGGTATCTCTATTTTTTAATAATTCGAATATTTGGCTGTATAGATTAACCAGAATCTCATTAAATGATTTTTTTACAAATATTTGTTTTTCATTTTCTGCAAGAAAGCTATCTGGGATTCCTGTGTTGTTCATACTGAAATCTCAATTGCACTTTTCCAACGTCGAGTATACTCTTTCACTCGAAGAATTGCTGCTTTAAGCTTTGGAATTCCATTTTGACAGTTATTTACCGTTAAAGTAAACCTTATTACCTCATCTCCTTTCTGAACAACTGGAAAGATTGCTGGTTTTGCAAATATTCCAGAACTTTTAAGACTCGTGATGATTGCCTCAAGGTATTCTGGATGTATACACATTGAAATAATCGGAAAGCCAGAAGTAGAGAGATATTTGATATCATTTTCAAACAAAAACCTATGTATATCTTTGGATGATTCAAAAAGAAGCTCTCTTTTAAGTTTAAATTCTTCCGTCTCAAAGGAGTTAAGATGTCTATTCGAAATTAATACATGTAAGTTTGAAGGTGGCCCTGAGTAGATTAAGAATGGTGCTGAAAGATCTAGTTTTTCACATAACTCTTTACTTGAAGACACAAATCCAACTGGGTTTGACGCACACTTTGAAAAGCTTGCAATGTATATTGTTCGTTTTTTTAAAGCTGTTGTTATTCTAGATGCAACTCCTCTTCCATTATATCCAATGACTCCAAAACCATGGGCATCATCAATCAACAAGTCACAATTGTATTTCTCTAATAGTAATTGAAGCTTTTCAATGCTAGCAACTTCCCCACGCATAGAATATACGCCGTCAATTACAATTATTTTCTTCTCAGCCATAGGCCTCTGTTTTAAAATGCTTTCAAGTTCCACTAGATTATTGTTTTCGAAAGATACAACTTGATCTTTTTTTATTGTTCTTAAGCCCATCTTTAAAGTGATATGCACATCTTTATCGAATAGATAAAAGTGATAGACCTTAGATAAAGCACTAAATATTGTAACATTAATTAAAGATATAGATTGTGCCAGCCGTGTAGCTTCGAAGCCCAAAAATGCTGACAAGTCCCTCTCAAGCCCATAAGTTACGCTAGTGTTTCCTGAGATGCGACTCCAGCCATTTCGAAGTCCAACCTTCTTGACGTTGACTAGGTCTTCTTTTCTGATATCAGTTGAAAGACCCAAGTACTCAGAGGAAGCAAAGTCTATTAGTTCATTCTTATCTTGATATAAGTTCATGTTACAGCCTACTTCAAAATCTTGAAGTACAAAGTCTGTATTTGCTAATCGGTTAAACCCTTTCACTTTACCTCCATAGTTAATCTCTATAAATATGCAAAGTGGATTCCACTTAACCACGAGTTAAGTCTTCAAAATCACATTAAATAACTGTTCAATTACTCATTTCTTGTAAAGGAAATCAACAGTTCTAGATTAATTTGATGCTCGAAGAACTAGTCTTATTTAAATACAAATATTCTGTAATCTTGAGCTGAAAGCTCGTTATAATCTACTTCTTTGGTAACTCTAGGGAACTCAATTTTTCTGAATTAAGCGACTTCTCTATATTCTTCTTAAACTTCAAATACTCTTCCTTATTAAAGTTAGCGTATTCTCTTGTTAAGTCTTTTTCGTCTTCAACAACATATTTACCATCAATATACTTGACTAAGAATCTGTATCTATGATCTCCACGCTTACTAATATAGAAAGGCTTCTTTAGTTGAATCAAACTCTTAAGCTTTTTCAGGATTTCTTCTTGTTCAGGATCTATGTTAATCATAAGCGCAGGGTCTATTGCTGTAAGGTCATCCTCCAGGACACCAAAAAGCTTAATTTCACTCAACTCACCTACATTTCCCTCTCCAAGACCTGGATTTCGAAGCCCTGTTAATGGATTAATTCTATCATGGAAGTCAGTTCGTGCTTTATCATTTGCTCCAGATGGAAGACTCGCAAGTCCTCTTTTCGCTCCTGAACTATTGTCTAATTTATTTGTGTTATTCATTGTTTCATTTAAAGCTTCATTATATTCATTTTCTGAATTATCAGCAAATGAATCAAATTTTTGAATTGAATTTCCTTGTGAAGGAGTGGTGTTAGAAAAAGACGCACCACTAGAGGTGGTATTTGAAGGGTTAAAAGTTTGTCCTTTACCTTTTAACCTAGTTACTCGATCAGAGAGGTGTTTATAAAGTTCATCCATTTTATTTTTAACTTTAGTTCTATATCTTTGTGTTTTTGTTGGTGCAGCACTACCCGAACCTGAAGAAAAAGAACTCCCAGATGAGTCTGAAAGCCTTGAATCAGATGTACTCCCTCTACTAGTTCCGCGACCACGAATTGCAGCTGACTTTTTAGACTGAGGGTTAAACTTTACACCTTGTGTGCTAGTTGCTCCCGAACTTCCACTGCTGGATAATTTTTCTTTATTAACTTCCGTCTGCGTTTCCTCTTCTGGATTAAAGAAACTTCCAACAAAAGATTTTTTTCCGTATAGAGTATTAATGGTGTCATCTAAATTTATATAATTTGGATTTTCGACCTGCTGAATTTCACCATCTTTAATAACGGGATTTCCACTTGAATCAAGCTTAGTAAGCATTTTATCTTGGTCGGCAATATTTATATAATTAAACAAGTCCATGCAAACAGTTCTCAAAGAACCGTCTTCACATTTTTCATCTTTGTAACCTTGTTTAAAGTTTGGGTTGTATTTACAAAGTTTTTTTACAGCAGAGTATGAATCATAAATATATCTTTCCTTAGTACTCTTTTTTAAAGATTTTTGACGCTGACTGCGAAAGAGCTCTTTAGTAAGGTTTGGTTTTAACTTTTGAGCTAAATAAAATACATCATCAGCAATATCTTTTCCTGTTTCATTTTCACACATATGCTCAGATCGAACTTGATTTAACATTTCAATATCAAATCTACTTTTATTCACTTGTTCATCTTTTTTCGTAACGTTCAAGTCATCCTTTAACTCACTATCTGCCATTCCAATATCTTTATATACCTTGATAGAAGACTTTAATGGCTTTGACTTATCTAAGCACAGTACTTCTTCAAGTTTTTCAACTGATTTTGCACATTTCATTTCAATAGCAGATGCTTGGTTCAAGATACTTTGTTCAATATCTAATTTTACATTTTTTTTACTTTCTAGAAGTTCTTTAAATGCTGGATTGTTAATTATGTAGTTAGTATTCTTTGTAAAGTCTTTTGAAGATATATTAAATTCTTTTTGCAAGAGTGACTTATTCTTTCTAAGAAACTCATTAAAAGTAATATTCTCTGAACTTAAACCATATAAACGATAAGCACTTGATGTAAAAGCCTTTGCTCGAACTCCTGTTACCATATATCCAGCTGCATCCGGAATATCACACTTCTTCTTTAAAGAAGAATAGCCTTTCTTTTTTAAGCGTTTTTCACTTAATCTTTGATCGTACTCATCCTTTATATCATTAAAGAATGTCCCAAATATTGATTCATCTGGATAATGTTTAGCTAAAATAGAGTTTTGATTACTTTTACATTTCTTCTCAATTGATTTCATTTTATTGATATCACAAGACTTGAATTTTTTTCCATTTGTAACAAACTGAGATACAGAAAATGCGTTATCAATGGTTGTTGTTATATTTTTTTTAAATTGATTGATAAATCTCTCAAGTTGAAGCTTACCGACTTCTTGATCTATCTCTTTGTATCTAGGATTAGCTTTTAAATTTAAGACTTGGTTTTGGGTATGACACTTACAGATATCTTCTTTAGAAAATTTTGATGTTTCACCATTTACACATTTTACTCCGCCAAGCTTTGAAATAATTGAATTATTCATAGGCAGAGATTCACCAGTCAGATCTAGACAGCCTGCTATTACACTTGAAGAAGTAAATATGAGAAGGACTAGAACTTTCAAGGTAATTGACTACCTCTTTTAGCACCTGACTCCTCTAAAACTCTAACTAATGTATTAAGCTCAGGGATATCATACTCAGAAGCAAGCTCTTCATCACCAATAATCATATCAAGGTAATCCAAGATTGTTTCTTTTTTTCCATCAACAATTTCATAGAAATTCCAGTCGAGTTCATACTTGGAACTATTAGCTGCATAACCTAAGAAGTCCCATTCTCCCAGAGCAAGAGATCTTTTTAGAATATGTTCATTTTCACGTATATAAATATCGTGATCATCATTACAAATAAGCTTTGAGTTATTATCATTGAAAAATTTAGATATATGTTTTTCTTTATTTGGATCATTAGCAGGTTTTCCAATATGCTCTAAAATAGCCTTTTCAAACCCTCCAATAGAATCTGTGCTAGGCCATTCTATATAACCAGCTCCGCAAATCTTTTCAGCTAATGAATCATCTGTATTTAACTCATTCCCAACTCTTCTCACAACTTTGGAGAGGCTGCTGATTTCTTTTGGTGTATTTAAACTCTCACCTGCAACACATGCGGCTTTTGAAAGTGCCATCTTACTTAAAAGTAAACATAGAAGGCCTATTAGAAGTTTAACCATATTTTATTCCTCAATTATCTTATAACTTAACTAATCTATCGGTCTTTCAATAAGAAACCTTTAGAAATTATGTGTAATTACGGCTTCTTAGCTTGAAAATAATTTTCAATTTAGCTATAGTCGCGCTTTAGGAGAATTCATGAGCATAAAGCTAGGCATAGTACAGTACGAAAATTCACATAGATGGGATAAGAACTTTGAATATGCTGTTAAAACGATAAAGCACTTTTCCAAAAAAGGTGTTGATATAGTCTGTTTCCAAGAAGCCTACATGAGTGGTTACGGAGCCTACTCAATGATGATGGAGTTCTCGTATATTGAGCAGTTTTTAGAAAAGATTAAAGAGCTTGCCTACGAGTTGGATATTTGTGTGTTTATCCCCTCACTAATAGAGAAAAAATTGAAAATATATAATGCTTGTTATGTTTTTAACCATGATAAGGGAGACTCTACTATTTATAAATATGGTCTGACTCCAAGCGAGACAATCATGCTCACACCAAAAAGAAGTACTCGCCGCTTTAGTCTTAAAGGAGTGGATATTGGTGTTCTTATCTGTAGAGAGATGCAAGATAAGCCCTATGCGTATTTTGATAAAAAGGATCTACCACAGCTTCTTTTATGGCCCTCTTATTGGGGTTGGTCTTATAAGGACAAATGGGGAGAGAAAACATCTGATGGAAAAGAAGACAAAACCTATAGCTTAATTAAAGCGCTGAAGCTCCCCCTAATTCAAATCAATATGGCAAACACACCTCTGGCCAATGGAAATATGTTTAAAGCCGGAAAATCGGTTATAGTGAACTCTGACAACAAAAAGGTAGGCGTTGGTTCATTTTCAAAGGTTGATCGCTACATCGTTGAGTTTAAAAATAGTAAATTGAGGAAACTAAGATGAGACTTGAAATTGAAGAGAATTTTTATTTAAGAACATTTAGTTCTGATGATAAAGAATCCCTATTTGATCTTATTGATTCAAATCGTAAACAACTTGGAGTCTACCTAGCTTGGCCTCCAAAAACGAAAACTTCAGAAGATACACTTTGGTTTATCAATGAAACAATTAAAGAGGCGAAAAATCATCAATATACTTTCGGGATATTTGTAGATGAAATACTTGTTGGTGTTTGCTCTTATAATTTTATGAATATACAAAATAAAAAGACTGAAATTGGATATTGGCTTGGTGAAAACTTTCAAGGTCACGGCCATATGACGAAAACAGTTAAAGCTCTTGTAGATTATGGGTTCAACCACCTAAAACTCAATAGAATAGCTATTCACTGCGCAACTACCAATAAAGCATCTTCTGCTGTAGCAAAACGCCTCGGTTTTAAGCTAGAGGGAATCGCTCGTCAAAATGAAGTTGTAAATGGCAATATTTATGATCATGAGATTTACTCTTTACTTAGTTCAGAGGTGAATTCTTAGCAACTATCAAATTAATACATTCTTAACCGTTTTGACGGTTTTATAGATTTCCACTAGTTACTGTTGTTCATATTTTGAACATACCTATAATTATTTCAAGCTCTACCAAGAATTAGACCTTTAGCAGTTACTCTTAATACATATTAATTATTCAAGGAGTAAATATGAACAAGAGTTTAATGTGTTTGGTAGCTTTAAGTGTACTTACAAGTTGTGGGGTAAAAAAAGAGAAAAGTTCATCAAGTAAACCTGTAACTTTTCCTCAAGAGCTTGAAAGTGAACAGCAAAACCCTAGTGCACATTACTCAAATCTAAGTCTTAAAGAATTAGTAAATAAGATGGCACAAGATTCTGAGTCTTTTAAAAATGGAATTCCAAGCTTAAGAGCAAAATTAAATTCAAGATCATTGGACCTAGAAAATAAAGAAGCTTATGAGATTGCAAACCTTCTATCTCAATACTCAGATGATACATCTGAAAAGCTAAAACTACTTCTTGGTCTACAAGATAATCAAACGGGTGAAGACTCTATTGCAGAACTAAATCAAATTTATCTAGATCTACTTCTTCAAGATTCAGCCTTATCAGAGTCTATGGAGTCGGTACTAGTACAGTATCTAAGTCTTTCTCTTTTAAAGTATGAAAGCCAATTTACAACAACAGAAGATATATCTGAGATCGTTGAATACTATAAGAATAAAGTACAAGAAGAAGCAACTAATAGCTCGGCTTCTAATTCTTTTGAGAAATACTCCATGCTATATAAAGTTGTTGATTCTTCAGCTTATGATATTTTCCAAGAAATATTCAAAAACATACAACTTAACTTAAACTCTTCAATTAGTTCACAAAATGCATACAGAGAATTACTTAAAGAATACTTATTAAAAAATAATAATTTTAACGATCAAACTGATAAGCGTATATTAACTTCAGCAAAAAGAAATATTGAATGGTCAAGCAGACAAGATCTTGAAGATTTCAAGTCAGTTTCTAATTATTTAGAATCTCTGTCTAATTACTACTCATTATTTGACCTAAACCAGACAATCGTTGATAAGTCTGATCTCCAAGACAGGATTAATAATCTTTATTTTGATATTGTTTCTAATAGTAAGCCAGTTCTAACTGAAATTATTCTTAAAAACGATACATCACATATTCAAAACTCAAACCTACATCCCTACCTAAAGGTTGAAATAAATAGAGTACTTATTCGCTCTAACCAAGAACCTCTATTCACATTTAATAACTCAAGAGTTATTAACAGAGAGTTTCATTCTCAAAGAATGCGTATTGAAGAAGATTCTTCTGCAAATATGGAAAGTAATCGATTTATGACGAATTACTTTGATATTATTGCATATAAGCACTCTCTCGAGCTCGCTTCACTAAAAGGAAAGCATACTTCAAGTAGTCAAGATATCTACAACAGCCTTTTTTCAAGTCTAATAGATTCTCTTAATTATTTATATGACAAAGACATTACAAAAGATGGTTTGTACTCAGATAGCAGCATGTCTTTTAATTTATTTGATCAAATCGAAAATGAATACCAAGGTTTAGAAAAAGACACGTTTAAGATTTCATACTGTAAAGGTGATGCTGATAATTGTCCTACAAAGACATTTATTCCTGGGATCTACTCCGCTCCAAAAGCTTTTAAACAATTTAAGAATATTGAAATGTATGGTGCAAGTATTGATATGCATCCTCTTGCACTAATCATTACAAAGGGAGCAAATATCTCTCTTAACTTTGAAAACTACAATGGATTATGGATCGATACGAAAGGAAGAGACGGTCAAACGGTTTCCATTCCGCAAATTGAAAATAGAGTTAAATTTCCTTCATTTGTAAAGATGCAAAGAAATGGCAAAAGAAAAAGAGGAAATAAGCAATATTATATCTATGATGTAATTGTTAAAAATGGAGTGTCTCCACAAGACCAAAATTCAGCGACAGATGGGGTTTCAGCTGGAAAGATGACCATTCATACAAATTATAAAAGCACAATCACATCTATCCCCCTAATTAACATATCTGGAGGAAGAGGTGGAAACGGCGCAAATGGACTCGATGCCAAAAGTCCTATAAAGCAAACTATTACAAATTTGAGCTCAATTAAAATTAAAAAGAATTCTCCACGTTACAACACTTCATCACAAATAGTTAAAGAAGGCACTTGCAAAGAAAATATTACTCTCAAGACTGGAAGCTACGGTATTACTATAAAGAAAATAGTAAATGATCATCGAGAAAGAACAAGCACAACTTACGACACTAAAAAAGTGAATCGTCTTACAAATACAAACTATAAAATCTACCGTGGAAAAGGTGGAAATGGCGGAAATGGTGCTCAAGCCGGAAGCCTATCTTCTCTTGGGCCTAATTCTCAAGACTATGATTATTTATTAAATAACACTATTGCAATCCCTGGAAAAGGCGGAAAAGGCGGAGCTGCAGGAAACTGTGGTTCTGGAAATGCTGAAAACTTTAAAGGCGTAGATGGTCAAGATGCTTAATAGGTACTCTAGTTTTCTACTTTTAATTCTGAGTCTGAGCTCTACAAATGTACTTTCTCAATCTGAAAGTGCTGGAGAGCGAGCTGGTGAACACAGTCATGAAAATGATGACTGGAAAGCTCCTACTTATAACGGTGGCGATTTTGTCTCTCAAATAGGAGCATCAAACCTTGCTAATATAAGTTCAAAATCAGGGTTCATAAACAAAGATGTTTTTATTCCTAGACTAGAGGTAAATACAAACCGAGGCTCTCTTCGCTCTTCTTTTGCAATAAAGCTGCCTCCAAATCTATTAAAAATGAAGTCTCTAGTATTTAAGTATAACCATCGTCAGTCTAACAATATTGGCTATGGAACTGGATGGAGCTTAGGTCTTCCTCACCTTGATCTAAAAGGAAAAGAATCAAAGACAATTGGGCACTCTAGTATTGGAGAATTTAAGGCCGTTCAATGTAATACGAATTCAAATAGCTTGCTTGAAAGTGGAAAGGAGCTCGCTTTAGAAAAAAATGCTCCAAAGCGATGTTTTAAACCTGCCCTTCAAAGCTTTCCTCAATACTTATATGAGTTTGATCAACATTATATCTTAATTACTAATGGTAAAACTCATTCAATATTTACAAAAGATGGACTTCAGAAACTTTCATTTGATGCTTATAAAAATCATATAACCTTCACTTGGAATAACTTAGTATTAAAAAGAATAACAAATTCATTTAATAGCTGGTCTCTCGATATTCAATACTTGAAAGACCTTGGAACAATATCGATTTTAAATAATAAATTTGCAAAGACACCAAAAGGTGTAAATCATATTAAAATTTCGAACACCAATGAGAAAAGAATTATTAACTTTAATTATTCAGATTCATACCTAAGTTCTGTAAAAGCTAAAGGGTCTCAAAAGCATCTATTTAAGGGGTCTTACGAATTCATCACACAAAAGACTAAAGAAGTAACAACTTCCTTGAAGGATAAACATTTTTTTGTAATTCAAGAAGATATCAATAAACCAGTTCAAATAAAAAAACCTGATGAGAATAGCAAAGAAAATATTGAAATCTATTTGGATATAAATGGCGATTTTAGACAAGATAAAATTGTAATCAATTCAAAGCAATACAATCACAGTCTCAAAAAATACTTTGATAAGATTGAGTACAAAACCGATGGAAGTTCTCCAAGTACATGCAAGACAAGGCCTAAAAAGAAGTTACAACGAGTAAAAGCAGAATTATCCAAACTAAAAGTTCCTTATTCTATTTATTGGGCTAAAGTTGAAAATGGTAATTTTGAGTATGTTTTAGATAAAAGTTTAAGTAATATTGAACACGAATTATTTGACTTAAAGCTTGAATACAAAAAGAAATCAAGCTCAAACTGTGATCGTATCTATTACTATAAACCAACAATCACTGTTAGGACTCCATATGTAATATCGACAAATAGAAATCATAAAGACCTGTTATGGTGTAAAAATGATAAAAGAGAAAAGGCTGAAAAAGATTATTCTAGTGCTGCTTTGTTATTCCAAAGGATTAAAAAGAGTAAATCTCTAAAGAACTATCCATCAAATATTTTAAAGATTAGCTTTGATCAAAAGAAACAAGAGCAAATCGATTTAGTAGAAAATATTGAAACAAATGTTCTAGCAGGCGTAAGAAAATGGACTGTTCAACCAGGACCAGACTGTAATGGTAGAGCAATTCAGCTTGATCTAAATAATGATGGAAAACAAGAGCTTATTACTGGCAATAAGGTTATTTCATTCTCAGCCAATAACTATTACTCTCAATCTGAACCAGACTTATCTAAGTTTTTTACAAATATTAAAGACACGAAGATGGACAAAGACCTTTCTCTTTTTCCTGATGGAAATAAGTTTAAATTCAAGGTGACAAAGGGACAAATCAATACACCTAAAGGCCTTATTATCTCTTCAGAGAAGTCCTCTAAAATCAGCTCTAAAGGCTCGTCAGTTAAGCTTCTTACAAATTATTATTCTCATTTCAGTGGAAGATACAATGTTCAGTTCTCTTCAAGAAATAATTTACAGGTTGTAAAGAAAGTAGAAAAAATTGACTCTTCAAACTTAGTGCAAAACACTAAAAAATATAGCTACGATCAAGTCATGCATGATAATATCCTTGGAATTTATCTAGGTTTCGCAAATACTAAAGAAGTTATTATGAGTGCTTCAACAAATAAAGAAAAAGAAATCTCTAGACGTTTCTTAAAAGATAATAATATTCATAATTTTTTATTAGATACAAGAGCAAGGTTGCAAGGAACTGAAATTTATAAAAGAACAGAGTCTGATAGCTTTGGTTCAGAGATCATTACAAAGAAAGACGCAAAACTCTTAGACGATAATCGATTCTTTTTTTTTACATCTGAAAAAATAACAAACTTCTTTGATAAAACAGTCTATAGGACTCTTAAAACTAAAAATAATTATATTCTCGATGAAGACATTATTGAAAAACACGAGATGGAAGTATCCGAAGTATCTGATTTAGTTAATGATTTTAACGACAAAGATTCCTACAGTATTGATAACTCTTACACTGCGCTTTCTAACGGACAAATTCGTCTATCTAAGTCTAGAAAAAAAGGTTTTAGAACTAGTTCAAACAAGGAATTCTTTTATAATGAAAAAGGACTCGTTAAACATCAAAACATAGATGCCGCAAGTTTTTTCTATAAATATGACTCTCTAGGAAGGTTGACTTCGATAAGTAATAGATATGGTGAAATTTCTGCCTTAAATTATGACAACCTTATTGTCTCTCCAGTATCCGTATCTAATAAAGATAAAAATTCTTTTTATAGAAGGTCTAATTTATTTGAACAAATTAATTTGTTAGAGCTAAATAATAAAAAGACAGAGCTAAGCTATAATAATGATTTCCAAGTCTCTGAGATAAAGGTCGATGGAATCACTCGTTTTAAGCGATTTCCTTTTATTGTTAAAAATGACAAACTTCTTCCACAATACTCGTTTGTTCAAGATGGACAAGACTATAACGTTACTCTAAATGACTTTGGACACCCTTTAAATATCTCCATGTTAAAAAACAATAGAATATTTAATGTTTTCAAACATACAATCAAAGATGGAAAGGTTTTAAAAAGCTTACATCCCCACTTTCAGGGAGATGAAGCCTTCTCAGAAGATTTCACTTATGACGGACTTGGAAGAGAAGTTTTAAAGGTTGAAAATCTCAAGAAGAAAACAACATATAAAACACTTTTCTCGAAAGACTGTGTTAAATCATTTAAAAATTCGATCTTAGTTGAAACGAAATGTTCTGATGCAAAAGAGAGAATTAATTTTATTCAAAAATTTGAAGAACAAAATCATTTAGCCTGGAATTCGATGAATAATCTAACATCAGTAAATGAGAACTTGTCTTGGGACACAAATCCTGCGAACCAAGTTACAAGCTTTAACTTTAACGATCTTCAAATCCAAAGAGATATAGATCATTCAAAAAATATAACAAAATATAATGACAAAGTATTACAATTTGATAAGTATGACCGTATTACTTCAGGAAGCATTGGTAGCTCTAATTTTTCTTTAAAGTTTGAAGATGGTGATTTAATTAATGAAACGGCCTCGAATTCGAAATTTAGTTATCAACAAGAGTATAAATACGACAAAGGTTTATTAAAGAGAGTTCAAAACAAAAACTTTTCAAAAACTCTTTCTTATAACAACCTTGATCAATTAAATTCAGAGATTATTACTAATAACAATAGTTCTCTAAAACTGCTTTATGGTTATAATAATTTAAATGAGCTTGTTACAATTAACCCATTTATAAAAGAGATCAAATACAATAATTACTCTAATGTATCTGAAGTTTTTTATACAAATGGCTTAAAACTTCAAGTGCACTACAAGTCTGGAACAAAAGTTATAAAATCAATTTCATACAAAAACACTAGAAACATCATAACTCAAGTGTTTAAGTACAATGAGATGGAACAGCTTTTATCAACAAGATTTCTCGGAAAGGGCATCGATAGAGCTCTTAATAAGTCTTATAGATATAATAACTTTAAGCTCAACTACAAACCACAAATTAAAAGAAATAGTAGCGAAAAAATTGTTCCATGCGAAGAATACCTATGCTCACAAAAAACGTCTTCTGAGGTTTTTGACTTTCTCTATCTTCCAGCGAGAGGTATTATTGCAGGGAAGTCATCTTCTGGAGAGAACTTCGTATACATTAATCAAGAGGAAATTCTTATTAATGGTGAATATACACGTCTGATCAAAGTAGGAGATATTCCAACAGGTGTTATTTATAGAAATGTCTTCTACCCCGCTATCACAAATTTTAAAAGAGAAGTTATTGGATTGCTAAATCCAGAAGGTTCCGAATATATTTTCATCCGTAATTTCGAGCTTAGTGGTTCAAAGACTCTTGCAATAAATCCAACTTACGGAGACTTCGCAAGCGAATTAGATAAAGTTACAGTTTGGTCTTTTGGTCGTCTAAGACACAACCCAATCGCGAACTCCCATAAATACTACTGGTCAGCATCCAGAACATACTCAACAGAAACTGCACAATGGACCTCTATTGATCCCTATGTAGCTTGGAGTGGAAAAAAGTTAGCGGCTACAGTTGGAAACTGGAATCCATATATTTATTGCAATGATGATACTGTGAATTGTGTTGATCCGAGTGGGTATTTCATTGAAGGCTTTGAGCAAAGCTTACAAGTAATAGGTAACGATACGGGAGAAGACTTTTCCAAATTTTTCAAAGCGAGTGCCCAAAGTAATGCTGAACAAGCAATTAAAGCAGGGAAAACTCTGATTACAGCTACTGCTGCTGCTGCTGCTGCATCGATACCCGTTGGCGGAAATGCACTCAAACTCACGGTACAAGCTGGAAAAGTGATTCTCCCTATTATTTTATCGAAGAGTGCACATAATCCCAATATTACTAGAGCTCTAAAAGTTGGAACTATTGGAGTTGCTGAGTCAATATCTGATAGCAAGTTTTCCAGCGGGCAATTAAGTGCACCAAAGACCTATAAAGACCTTGGCTTTTACATTATGAAAAGGGGTGCCAGAGAATTCGGAAAGATAATGAAGGATTTTTATGAATAATAGAAAAAGAATAGCAATATTTTTAACACTACTAGGACTTGCAGAAACATTGTATATTTCGTTTTTCCAGTGTTCTCTTCTTTCATTAGATATTTATCCATCTCATCAATGTGGTAATAACTCAATTTGGTTTCTCATACCTGCAATTCTCTTTATTTTTGTAGGAATTTTAATTTATAGAACAAAGCCTTGGTATGAAAAACTGGAGGTTGAAGTTAAATACAATGAAAACCTTCTCGTCTTAACGAGGAAGATTGGTGATACAAAACTGACTGCATTTGAATTTGAGAATACCATTACTCTTACTCTAGACAGCTCAAACAATATATTTGCTGATGCGTTGTTCATGGAATTAAAACGAGAGCTACCCAATCAAATCAAAAATACTATATCAGAGTTTGAGGTAGAACTTCAAAAGGATAATGATTCAATCAAAACACTCACAAAAGTATTTGAAATTTTCAATCGTCTTCAACGATGAAAACGTTTAAAGCAATAGGGATATTCTATTTAACGAATCTATAACGAACCCATCAAAGCGGATACGGCACTCTAAAACTCTGACATAAAAGTCTTACAAACTCCTCCTCTAGAGGAGTTATCAGTTCATCGTCTTTAACAATCTCTACAATCTTATCGATTACCTGTTTTTTTATTTCCATAGAACTAGCTGATAAGACCTTAATCGAGTGACCGATTTCCTTTGCATTGAATTTGTGCTCTTGATTATCGAGCGCCAATTTTGCAAATTCAATTATTACAAGATAGGCCTTTTTCATATCTGATTTTGAGATTTG
>CAKZJW010000131.1 GCA_937120495.1 uncultured Oligoflexia bacterium | reverse complement strand
AAAAATTAATTTGAGGATATTATGGCCAAATTTACAGTAGATCTTGTTAGATACGATATGGATAAAACAAAGAAGCGAAAAAGAAAGAACTTCTTTGTTGAGGATAAAAGCGAGCAAGCGGTTATCGATAAACTTGAAAGAATCCATAAGGGTGAAAAAGTAGTAGAAATTCACGAAATTACTTGGGGCGAAGTTGAAGAAGATATTGTCTCAGATGTCGAAGCCTATGTTGGAACTGTAAAATTTTACGATGATGTAAAAGGTTTTGGTTTTATTCGACCAAATATTGATATTGATGATTTATTCTTTCATGCATCGGCTCTTGGTGGTGCCAAAAATATTGTTGATAATAGTGTAGTAAGTTTTGAAATTGGTGAAGGCCCAAAAGGGGACGTTGCAATTAAAATTAAGCTTGTGGAATAAATATGCAAAATAATGATGTATTAAAAAAACTTCGCTATGTTCTAGATTATGGAGATCGCCAAATGATGGATGTCTTTTCATTAGCGGGCCTCGATGTCTCTAGAGAAAAACTAAGCCAGTGGTTAAAAAAAGATGATGACTCAGACTATAAGCCTTGCAAAAGTGTTGAGCTTGCAACTTTTCTAACGGGTTTAATTATTCAAAAACGTGGAAAAAAAGATGGTGAAATTCCTGAGATAGAGAAGAGCTTAACTAATAATATAATTCTAAAAAAACTCTCTATCGCTTTTAGCTTGAGGTCAGAGGATATTGTTAGCATTTTAGAGTTGGCTGATCTTCGAGTAGGAAAGTCTGAACTTAGTGCTTTCTTTAGAAAGAAAGGCCATAAAAACTATCGAGAGTGCAAAGCTCAAATTCTAAGAAACTTTCTATTTGGTCTTGAGATAAAATATAGAAAACCTCAAGAAGAGAAAGAGCTAGCTAAAAGCTAAGTGCAAATTTAATAATAATTGAATTTATAATATCGACAAAAAAGGCTGAGACGAGTGGCAAGATTAAAAATGCCATCGGTGCACGTCCATGGCTTTTAGTTACGGCCGTCATATTGGCAATCGCTGTCGGAGTCGCACCTAGAACAAATCCCGCAAAACCAGAACTTAAAACAGCAGATTGATAGTCCTTATTCATAATTGGAAACAGGATAAAAATAACAAAGAGACACGCGGCAATTGTTTGAGCAAGTAAAATAAGAAGAAGAGGTCCTGCAAGATTGCCAATTGTCCAAAGCTGCATACTCATAAGTGACATGGCCAAAAATAAATTTAGTGAAAAATCACTTACAAGGGCCAGTGCAGATGTTCGCGCAGGCCAATGCATTTTTTTAAAAATATGAGGAATGGTATTTGAAAATATAATTGCTGTGAATAAGCATGTTAAAAATAGGGGAAGCTTTATTCCCATAGAGGTTAGGGATGTATTGGCAATATAGCCGATAATTATACAAACATGTAACGTAAGTAAAACCGCCATAATATTTAAATAATTAATCGTTTCATCTTTTTCTTTATGATGAGAAATCCCTACGACAGCAGGTTTTTTATTTGTTCCCGTTTGCACAGTCGTCTTTAAGTTAAATCTTTTAAGTAGATAATTTGCAATAGGCCCCCCAACAAGGCTGGCCACAACAAGACCTAAAGTTGCAGAAGCCGTACCAATCTCCATAGCATTATGAACACCAAGATTTTCAATCACCGGAGCCCATGCAATAGCTGTCCCGTGTCCACCGATAAGAGATGCCGAACCGACAAGCACTCCAATATTTGGATGAATATCCATCATATGAGCAAAACTAATTCCCACTGTATTTTGTAAAATAATAAAGACAATCGTTAGAATAAGCAGTTTGAATAAAGACCTTCCGCCCTTTAGTAAGTCTGAGAAACGAGCATTTAACCCTATGGCCGTAAAGAAGTAGACGAGCAGTTTGTCCCTTGTATCGAGCTCATAAGTAAACTTCATATCAAAAATAATATAAATAAGAAAAAGACAAACTCCAGCGATAAGCCCTCCGGAGACAGCTTCAGGAATATTGTAGGAACGGAGTATTTTAAATCTTCTATTTAAGTGCACACCACAGAATAAAACAAGGATTCCAACGGTGTATGAGATAAAACTTGGTACAATAATTTCTTGGTTCATAGGCTCGCGAGTTTGGCATAAGACTGTTGCATTGGCAATTTCTAGTAGCGGAGTATAAGTCCTAGTGAACGAGAGTCTGCGACATGCTCGTAATCTCCATCAACGAATTCATTAGTGTAGTTAAAATAAAGTCCAAAGTTTTGTCCCTTATTAAAAAAGATATTAAAGTAAACTTCAGTCCCAGTCCCTGAAAGATCATGTCCATCAACACTTGCTGATGGTAATAAAGTGTATTTATAACTTATCTCACCACCACCCCATGCATATTTATAATACACTCCAAGCTTTAGGAAGATATCCAACCTTTCGACGTCTTCAGATTTTATTTCAGAACCTTCAAAGTAAAAATAAGGGGTTGTTGTTTTATCAATACCTACTTGTGTAAAGAAGCCAGACTTACTTCCACGAGCGACGTATAAAGATATTTTAGTTGCATTAAAGCTGGTAGATTCAAAACTATATGAAGAGTCACTTTTAGAAATTTCAGTACTGTGTGAAAAATAACTTGCTCCCCACGTCCATGGACCAGAAGCTTCATATTGATAAAATAGTTTGTACTCGGTTGAACTGCTCGAAATAAATGATCTCGAAGTCCCGCCTTGATTGAATTCAAATCTAGTTGGCGGGTTTGAGTACTCGAGTCCAAATCTGGCCCAAGAAGTTAGAGAAGTTAAAAGCATAAATATTATTAAGATTTTCATAACAATATTTTATGGCAAAATAGGTAGTTGGTTCAACAGGGCAAAGGTTTTTAAGTAGCTGTAATTACTGCTTTGTTAAGAAAAAATTAATTTAAATTAAAAACTAAGTCTGTATGAGCCGATAATAGAATTATGAAAACCTTAAGGCGCCTTATTATTCTACAAAGTATTATCTTGATTTTAGTATCTTGTAGTAATGATATTGGTACTGAAGATAAATTTGTAGAAAATTCTGGAGGTACTCAAAATACTGAGCCCCCAGGCTATGATCCAAGTTCAATTGCTGGTGCCGTTTTGTGGTTAGACGCTGCAGATGAATCTAGCTTGTTTCAGCAAAGTGACTGTACTGTATCGTCTGAAAACACTGATAGAGTTGGTTGTTGGAGAGATAAAAGTGGACAAAATAATCATGCAACAGCAAGTGGTGATGATAGGCCAACTTACCATAGCTCTTCTGTCGAGCTCACTGGAGATGCACACTCAAATAATAATGGAACATGTTTTGATTTAACTTCAGATATGTCGGCGAAGTCAGTATTCTTAGTCGTTGAAAATATCAGAAGTAATGCTGGAAGTATTCATGGATTATTTGGTAGTGGACTTGTTAGCCGCTATATCTTTTTAGCTTCTGGTGGATCTTATGGAATAAGTTTTGATGGTACAGGTTCAGATAACGGGCGTTATTCGATTAACGACGGGGCACTTAGTCCTTATGGAGAGAACGTATCAGTAAGTGGAGCACTAACTTCTGATTTGCAATTACTACAACTAGACTTTCAGACAATGAGAACAGATTGGATAAACCTTGGTTGCTTTAATCACGGGGCAGGTCCAAAAACTTATCGTGCAAACTACGATATAAAAGAAATCATCGTCTTTAATCAAGATGTAGCCGCTCAAGACCAAATAGAGCTTAAAGAATACCTCAATGAAAAATGGTCTATTTATTAAGATCGAAATTCAAACTTGCCTCTAGTTCTAGGCATTTTTTCAACTAAACAATTAGAGAAGCCGAATGATAAGTAGTTGAGTTTACTGCTATATTAAGAAAGTATTAAGAAATAGGGCTGATATGCCGTAAAGTAGAGAGATGAAAAGAAGTATAAGTTTTATCCTTTTATTTTTATTGATTACATCCTGTGGATCGGGAAATAATCTGGGTGCCAGTGGAAGCTCACTTGTTGAGTCAGGTGCAGAAGTTCCTACATTTGAGTCTGGAGAAGATTTCGCGATTCTTTTAAATACTACAGCTGAGTTTTCTGGATTTACTAATACAAATTTAACCTCGTCTTCAGATAGTCTTATTTTAAACAGTTCGACAATTATGGAAACAGGAAGAGTGACGTTAACAAATACAATTGATGGTGGTCATTCTCAAACAATAAATTTAACAAATACATTTACCGATCCAGTTGTTATCGCACATATCATGACAAATAATGACTCAGATACAGTTGCAGTTAGAGTTAGAAATGTAACATCTACAAACTTTGAAATCTTTATGGAAGAGCCAGATGATTCGACTCATGCCAGTGAGCAGGTTTCTTATATGGTTTTTGAAAAAGGTGAATACACCCTTAGTAATGGAGTATTACTTGAAGCGGATAGCTTCTCTACTACAGCTAATCATATTGAGAGTGGCGCATTTGAAACAAATAATGTAAGCCTAGGCCTTGCCCACGCAGGAGCTCCAAGTGTATTTAGTTCACTCAATAGTTATAATAATTCTGAGTTTAAAGCTTCACTTGTGAGTGGTATCTCAAGTACAAACTTTGGTATTCAGCAGGAGACACTTGGCTCAGGAAGTTCGACAACTTCTGAGGAGATGGCTTGGGTTGCTGTTTCAAATTTCTCAGGAACGATTCAAGGAAGTAGTTACGAGATAGAAACTGCAAGTTGTGGAAGTTGTGGTGTGACTACAAATGCACCCGCGATTTTTAATTTATCTTCATTTTCAAGTGCACCAAATATAATTTCAGATGGAAGAACTGGAAATGGAGTAGATGGATACTTTTCTAAAGGTTCAGGAACGTGGAGTTCTACATCATATGGAGTCTATGCTTGGGAAGATGTAATAAATGATGGGGAAAGAAGCCATACGGGAGAGAGCTTTTCAATGCTTGCTGTGGAGGATTCGGCACAGATCAATCTCTTTGAAACTTCTGCTTCTTTTGAAACTCCAGTTTATGATATTTCTAATATTCTAAACTATGACGACTCTGAAGTTAATTTTTCAGCGACAACTGGTTCAGGTGTAAGTTTAACGATGGAATATGCTCTAAGTACAGACTCTGGAAGTACTTGGGGGGCGTGGACAGCAATTGCTTCAGGTGGAGAGATGAGTTTACTCTCTGGTGTAGCTGACTTCTCAACGGCTCAGGTAAAGTTTAGAGGAACAGTAACAAGCACTGAGAACTTGAGTTCGTTTTCACTACAAAGCCTTGAGATTATTGTTAGAAACCTGGATTAATAATCATCTTTAAACAGCGAGTAAAATCGAGTATAGTTATCTCAATTCGAGGTAAATCATGAGTAAAGAAAACATAGCTAATTCTATTAAATTAACACTGTCTAATATGCCTTCAGACTGGTTGAGACTTACAACCCATAGGCTTGATATTTATAACGAGTCACTTGCAAAGGTTGAGTTTTTAGAAAAATTTGAAAAAGTGATTTTGGGAAGTTCTGACTCCCTTTCTGAAAAACTAAAAAATCTACCAACGGCTTTTGATTATATTCGTTTAGGACATCCACTATCTTGTCTTCTTGAGTGGGCAATTGCTAAGAAAAAGAGTCTTGATGTTGAAAGTGTAATTAGTTTTTCATCTCAGACAATGCCAATTTTATCCGTATTAAGGAAAAATCTTTTAGAGGATAAAAAAACTATAATCTATTATACAGATGAACTACCAGAGAACTTTAATGTGGAAGTTTTAAAGAATATATATTCTTACAATTTTGAACTGATTCAAATCAAAGATGAAAAAGATATTCAAAAAAAACAAAAAGATAATTACCAAATCTTAGTCACTAAACTCGGTGAAATTTTAAATAGTTATTCAGAATTTAATGTTGATTTTACTGTAGGATTTGATTCAAAGCTTGGAAGCGTTGTCCTTGTTGAATGCGAAGATAAAGAAGGTTATATCTCTGAGATTCAGCATGTAAGAAGACGTGAGTCTATTGCAATGACACCACATGATTGCCTCTCACTTTTAGAGAGCTTCTCAGGTTTAGCTTTAAGTTTTGAGAGATTGAAAAAAAATGAGCTCGAAACTAAAGCTTCTATTCATAAAATAACTAATACAAATGGTGATATCGCAATTGGCTCATGTGGACTTTCTATACAGTACGCAATAATGATGGGGCTTATTCATAATTCAATTGATAAGCACGATGGGCGCAAGATTAAATTTATTGTCCCTCCTAATTGTTATGGTGGAACAAACGATCAAGCTAGAAGAGTGGCCGCTTGTATTGATAATGTCGAAATTCTTGACCTTCCAGTTGATGGTGGACAAGACATGGTTCAAAGTGTTGAGAGAGTATTGAGTGAAGTTGCTAAAGAGGATGCAGTAGCATTTATTATTGCTGAAATTCCAACGAACCCAAGAGTTGAAGTGCCAAACTTAGAGAAGCTAAATGAAGCCCTAGCAAAAGTTCGATTAACAAGTAAGGGGACAGAGGCGATAAGTCCTGTTTTTATCTTAGATCAAACATTTTGCCCGAATAAAAATTTCTTAGGTGATAAAGATATCTTATCGAGTGTTGAAACAATTTCTTATGTAAGTGGCTCTAAATTTCCATCTGGAGGTTTGTGTACAGCTGGATATTGTGTGGCCAATAAAAAAGCAGAAGCTTTGATGAGCTATATTAATAATCATCTAAAAATTTGTACAAATGAAGCAACGGCCTTTCAAGTGGATATTTTATCAAAGCAGATGCCTTCAATGATTAAAAGAATTGATGACGCTTATAAAAATACAAGAGCATTTGTTGATTTTATTAGTGAAACTCTGCCGGATGCAAAGATTAATTTTGTATCTAAAGAATTATCTGATGCAGGCTTTACCCCATCAGTATTCTCTCTGGATTTACCAACAAAAGGAGAGTCTGCAGCTCAAAGAGAGGCTTATAAAAGAGATTTAAATCTTAAGCTTATAAGTCTAATGGTAGAGAAAATTCCAAGTGAAAGTAAACATTGTGTTAGCTACGGCCAACTTAAAGGTTGTTACTGGACTATACCGGCAACTTCAACTCAAGGAACTACTAAAGAGGGCGATAAAGATTATATTGTCCGCGTTGCAGTTTCAGCTGATTTTGATTTAGAACTTCACAAAGAAATTTTCTCTTCATTTTGTAAAACCTTTATTTCAAAGTAGCTAGCTAGCTTTGAGAAAAGTTTTCACCTGTCTTGTGTCTCGTCTGTCAACGCGAGCAAGGCGATTTTTTTTATTTTTTCTAATGACATCTTCTAATTCTGATATCAGCTTAGAGGCAGACTCGTAAATATTCATACCTTGAAAGTGCAGGTGAAAATGTTGTTTATGATAGTGGTAGTGTAAAGATAGAAGGTTTTCAATACCACTACTTGTAATTGTAACACTTGCATTTAGGTTGTCACTTTCAAGATGAAAATGTTTGATAATATGTTCGTTGAATTTTGCCTCAAAGAAACGATCGAATTCTTGATTTTTATTTTTTTCTCTATGAGATATGATTAGCATATATTTCTCCTTTTTTTCTTAGTTAAACTCATTAAACTGATAAATATTTTCTATGTTTAGTATTCCAATAATTTTTTTATCTTCAAAAACTGGTAGACAATGATCCTTTTCTTTTAATATCGCTTTTTTTCCTATCTCAGCATCTACTTCACCATAGATTTTGTGAAAATTTTTATGCATAAGTTCTGATGCTTTTTTGGCTTGGTTTTGAACCCGTCTGACTTCATCGAAGTGAAGGGTACCAACTAATTGATTCTCTTCATTAAAAACACATACATGATTTAACCCCTCCCACTTCATTACACGTAGAATATTATTTATTTGATCATCTTCGTATACTTTTATCTCCTCTGTAGACATGATGTCATGAACTTTAAGACGTGGAAGATCGGGGACAACCTTTAATGTAGTATCCATAGTTTTTTCAATTCTTTTTTGAATTAAATTTAGGTTTTCTCCGTAGCTTTGAGTACTCATCATCAACCTCCTTTAATTATTTGTTGATGTTTGAATTATCGGGCAAATTCATATATAAAAAAAATAGAAAAATATTCTTTTTGAAATAGAAAAAATCTATGTATTAGAAAAAGATATATCAAGGAGCTTTATATGCTTAACTCTCTCAACTTAAATCATCTTTATTACTTTTATATTGTTGCTAAGGAAGGATCTCTAAAGGAGGCATCTTTATCACTGCATGTTACTCAACCAACATTAACTTATCAGATCAAAGCTTTAGAGCAGTTTATGGATACGAATTTATTTGAGAAACAGGGAAGAAGGATGGTTCTAAATACGAGAGGTAAAGTTGTTTATGACTATTGTTCTAAAATTTTTCCATTGTGTGCGGAAATGGTTGATACTGTTAAATTCCAAAAAGCAAAAGAGCATGGCTTTATAAGTATAGGGGTTATCCCTGCGATTTCGATAAAGTTTATTAATAAAGTAGTAACGGATATATTAAAGGATAAGAATACAAAACTTGTTGTTTATGAAAATGAGTTTAAAAATATGTTAGCTCCATTGGCCTCAGGCGAAATTGATATTGTTTTTTCTGATTATAAAATCTCAAATATCCCAAAAAGTATTGAGTGCATTAAGTATCTTGAGAGAAAGTTTGTATTTGTTTGTGATAATTCCTTTAAATTTAAGACAAGAGGGTTTAAAAACCAAATAAATGAATTGCGTTTTTTAAACTATACTCATGAGTCAGCAATGCATAATAGAGTTTTACATTACTTTGATAAGGAGAAGCTTAATGTTGATATTGTTGCAGAAATAGACGATGTGGAGTTATTAAAAAGAATGGTGTTGACTGATAACTTTTGTGCCGTTATCCCTGAATTGGCTCTTGAAGAAAAAAATTCAAAGAGCAGTTTTAAGAAAATGAATACGTTTCCCGATTCAAACCAATCAATTTATGTTTATGTTCATCATGAAAATAGCAAGGCTGCTCTTACAAAGTTGATACAAAAGTTCAAAAAAAATACATAGAAAACTTCTATTTAAAATATCGAATAAATCTAATTAATTAAAGTCTAAAACTCGTGATAATGAAGGACATACATTAACATAGAGTAAATTACTTATGAATAAATTTGATCCGTTGTTTAAGCTCCACTTCTACAAGTTAAGTACAGCCGTATTATTAATAGGGTTAGGAGGTGGGATTTCATCCTATCTTTTTCATGAGATTATTCATTGGGCAACTGTACGACTGCATACCTTCGAAACTTTTACCTTTACGACTTATGCCTATGCTCTTGCTCTGGCATTTTTATCTTATTTTTTGACACAGAAATATTTCAACGGGACTAATGGGTCAGGGATTCCACAAGTCAAATTAGCAATAGTTACTAAAAAAGGGTCGATGCTAAAGCGCATGACCTTAGGTAAATTTATCACTTCAGCTCTTTCACTTTGTTCTGGTTTATCTTTTGGAAAAGAAGGGCCATTAGTTGCCATATCTGCAGCGTGGGGACATTTGATCTCTCACATGTTTAAGCTTAATCCCAAGATTACAAAAATTTTAGTGTCTTCAGGGGCGACAGCAGGCCTGGCGGCAGCTTTTAATGCTCCAATTGCTGCAGTTGTTTTTACAATAGAAGAAATCCTTGGAGAATTAAACACAAAATATCTAGGCCCTATAATAGTAACTTCTGTATTAGCTTCTTTTACCTCTTATACCTTGATGGGGGGGAAATCGACTTTTATTTCTTCGAGCCATGAATTTCATATTGAGTGGCACTTAATTTTATACCTTGTATTGGGTCTTTTGATGTCTTTGGTGGGGTTTTTATTTACAAAATTAATCTTGTCTCTCAAAGAAATTCGAAAAAGGTATTTCAAAAAACTTGATTATCTCTATATTGGTATTGTAGTTACTTTAGTTGCTATCGCTTCAAATTTTTCAAAAGAAGTTCTAGGAGATGGAATAAGTACAATCAATCAAATATTATCAGGTGCTGAGATCAATTCATTCACCTTTTTGTTAGTTTTATTTGTTTTGAAATTATGCTTAACATCAGCTTCCTATAGCACAGGTCTTAGTGGTGGCCTTTTTATGCCAGTGATCTTTTTAGGGGCAATTGGTGGGAGTGCCTATGCGGGATTTTTAACAGAGATTGGGATTGCACAAATTGAAGTTGATGCCTTTGCACTTATTGGAATGACATCACTATTAGTCGCAGTTATTCGAACACCATTTACCGCATTCTTAATGCTCTTTGAAATGACTAGAGACTACGAACTTATTTTACCTTTAATGTTTTCAAGTATTACAGCTTATCTTGTGTCAAATATGATTAATCCTTCTTCGGTGTATGAGTCTGTTGCTGAATATGAGGATGTTCACCTACCAATTCAAAGTGATAATGAATGTCTACACGAGGTAAGTGTAGATGAGTGTATGATTAAAGATGTTGTGACTTTAAGTCTTCAAGATTCATCAGACAAAATAAAAGATTTAACTAAAGAGTCAGATTACAGGTGGTTTCCAGTTTTAAATTTTAATAAGCTTTTAGGAGTTGTATCAAAGTATGACCTAGATAAAGCTTTGGGCTCAGAAGAAGAGTGGGACTTGAGAGGCCTTGTGAAAAATCAGATGATTTCTATTCACTCGGATCAAAATCTTATTATTGCTCTGGATAGAATGAAAAAATTTGATATAAACCTTATACCAGTTGTAAGTCGCTATAATAGTAAGCAGCTTTTAGGAATTATTTCTATGAGCGATATATTTGAGTATTTTCGTTTAAATAAGAATATTTAAAATGCGCACCATTGATTTTATCAGTCTCCATCTATAGAATATTGCTATGTCAAAAATAGCTCTACTAAGTTTTCTATTAACTTTTTTCTCATGCAATGTGTTTGACGCCGAGTCTGAGATTGATAAGAAATCCCCTTACCTTGTTCCAAGTTCAAAAGTGTTTACTGAAGTTGCTGTAAACAACGGGGAAATCGCAAATAAAATTGAAATAACTTTAAAGAACGAAGAGTTCGCAGCTGCTACGGGTGAGTGGTTGACATCTACTGGGAAGGCTTTAGTATCTAATCTTTCAGCTGGCTTAACAGCAAGAGTTATAGTTATAAGTTCAACAAAAGTATCTTTTGAAATAGTTGGAGCTGCTGCTAGCCACGACCCAACTAATAATGTTTCAAACGTCTCGGTAGAATTTTTCGATAGTGCTTTTACAAGCTATCGAGCATGGGAAGTGGAAGATTATTATACTTTTGATTTTCAGATTCATTATGATTAATTTTCACAATGCTTTAGATATAATTTTACACGTTTCACCTTTAACTTTCTATTGGTTCTATTTTAAGGATTCTGAGTGAGTACTATTAAGATTTTGAATTTTTTCTTAGTGTTTGTATGTTTTAATGCGCATGCAAACTATATTGGTGGCCTTGGGTATATAGATCGTGAAGATTATAGAGTTGAAAATGAAATAAATCCTTCTCCTCTTGGAACAAATTTCTTACCTATGCTTGCATATAGAGGGGAGAGATTAAGTGTTTTTGGCCCTAAGATAAATTACGCATTGATTAAGGGCGCATTTGGTCTTGGCTTAACTCTTTCACCATCAGGAGATAGGTATAAGGCAAGGGATCTTGATCAAAGGGATGGGGCGATAAATGCAGGCGTAAGTTTAAGGCTTCTATTTTTATCTCTAAGTTACTCGGCTGATATTACACATGTTCACAAGGGTCAGACTGCTAAAGCATCTCTTGGGTGGAGATTTGCTTTAAGTAAGCAACTTTTATTTGCACCTAGAATCTCAAAAGAATTCTTGAGTAAATCTTTTGTAAACTACTATTATGGGATTGCTGCAGATGAAGTAGGAGAGTTTTCATTTTATGAAGCTCAGGGCGCTGTAAATAATGTGTATGGAGCAGCATTGACTTACATCTCAAATCCAAAGCATTCATTTACTTTAAACTATTCAAAAAAGCATTTTGATAGAGTAATTTATGAATCACCTACGATTGATAAAAAGTCATATGCTACTACCAGCTTTTTTTGGAATTATAATTTTTAACCTACCTTTTTTATCTTCCTCTTGTGAGGTATGATATATTAGATAATAAAGGATAAAGTATGAATGAAAAATTAATTGGAAGTTGGGTCGAAGTTGAACTTGTTAATGGAAAAAAATGGGTTGGACGTATTGAAGAGTGGGATGAAGATGCGCTTTTCATCAGTAATGGCTTTGAGTTTGGTCATCCAAATCATAAAGGTGCAGAGTGCACAAATGATGAAGCTGCAAAGGTTGAGCCTACTGAGCTTAGAGAGTTTGCAGTTGCTTAAGTGCGTTAGTTTTATTGAAATATTAAGAGTTTATAAATAACTTTTTTCCCAACTTAGCTGAATAATCGATTATAATTACATGGTGTAATTTAATTGAGGTTAATATGCTTAAAGCCCC
>CAKZJW010000130.1 GCA_937120495.1 uncultured Oligoflexia bacterium | reverse complement strand
AATCAGTCAATTTTGAACAAAGTCAAAAAAAACAATTTAAAAATGATTCCAAAGTTTTGTATTCAGCATACGAAGCTTTTTATAGATGAACTAAAATATGATAGCTCTATCGATATTGTTTTAATTGATGATGACTCTTTAGTGCGCTCAATTTGGCTTGCTAATGCAAATAAGCAGGAACAGAGTCTTCAATGCTTTGAGGGTATTGATGAATTTTTAGTTTTTGCAAGTGATGCAAATCTTGATAAATCTATTCCGATCTATATTGATTCTCAGCTTGGAGATGTTAAAGGGGAAGTTGAGTCAGAAAAGTTTATAACACTGGCTTTGAAAACCTTCATATTACAACAGGTTCATCAGAAGAGGATATACATAAGCCCAATTGGATAAAGAGCGTTGTTGGTAAACAGCCTCATGATTGTCTGACATCCCATTTATTTGAATAATAATCAGGAAATATTTTATTTACTGTGTAAGTTAGAGGAACTCTGTTGCAAACTGAGTTAGAATGCTATAAACTTGTCAAGTATGAAGCTTATAATAACCATATTTCTGATATTTACAGTTCTAGCTGACTTTACTTCAGCCTCATTCCATAATGATGGAATTGATAGCTGTGAATCTCAGATTAGTTGTGTTGAAGCTGATTTACACTCTTCAAGTGATAGAGATCATAACGAGGGAGAGGATCATCATGACCATTGTCACCTTGGTCATTCACATAATTTAATAACAAGTTCTAATAATATTGAATTTTACCCAAGATTCCAAAAAATTACGATTATGTACCCATTATTAAAAGTGGGAAGTATCAAAAATTATTTTCTAGATATCATTCGACCTCCAATTGCTTAATCAGTACTAAATTTTAGTTAAGATTAATTAATTGAGGAAAAATCATGTATTTATACTTATCTGTAGCCTTACTACTTGCTAGTAATGGTGTGTTAGCTGGTAGTGCTAATTGTAATATTAGAAATATTAGAGACTTCTATAAGCAAGTCAAAGTCAGTGGCCCAATTTTAAATGAGGCGAAAAAGAAAGTTGAAGAAGCTTCTAGCGTTATCGATATTGCCGAGCAAAGACCAAACCCTGAGTTAGACTTTGAGTATTTGAAAGGGGATGAGTTTGGCCTTGATACCAATACTTTTGCACTGTCAGCTAAGCATGTAGTTGAACTTGGTTCAAAAAGAGGCAAAAGAGTAGAAAAAGCCAAAAGTTATAAGAGGCTTAAAGAGGCTGAAATAGACTTAGCTTTATTTAATTCTAATTTACAAGCTGTTATTGGTTATCAAAGAGTTGCACAATTAAATGTAACCGTTGAGACTGTAAGCGAAGCTATTGAGACATTTGATAAGATAGTAAGAAAGCTATCATCTAGGAAGAGATTGAACCCAGAGGAAACAGTCTCTCTTTCTACATTGAAGTTAGCATCTAATGACTACAAAGCTCAACTAAATGACTTAGAAAATGAAAAAACTTTGTTGTTAGGAAAACTGAGGTTTTTATCAAGCTGTGAATCTATAAAGCCCACTTATAAATATTTAGACTATCAAAAAATTAAATTGACTAATAAAAGTAACGAGCAAAATGGTCTTTTAAAGTTAGAGGACTTCAAGGTGGAGCTGGCTGAGAGTGAAGTCGAGGTTCAAAAATCATTAGGATATTCAGATATATCCATTGGACCAACTTTTGAATATCAAGGTCAGGGAAATGATGAATTCTTATCTGCTGGTATTGCAGTATCTTTTGCAATACCAATTTTTCAGACTAATGATGGTGGAAAAGTAAATGCTATTAAATCATTAGCAGCTCAAAGATCTGTTTCAGTAAATCAAAAAAATGTGCTGAAAATTAAAAGAGGCAATCTAGTTTCTAAGTTTAACCGATCCTTAAAAACACTTAGTAAAATGCCAAAGCTTAAGGATTTAGAAAAAAAACATAAGAGAGTCGACAGACTGTTCGCAAGGGGAGTTGTTTCTATTCCAATGACTATTGAGTCACATAGGCAACAAATTGATTTTATGAGGTCAAAATTTGAGACTGAAAATGATGTTCTCAGTACTTATGGAAAAATTATATTAATAGATGGAAATACAATAGCTCTTGAAGAGTTGTTTTAAAAGAGGAAGTAAAAATGAAAAGTATACTAATATTATTATCAATTACTTTAATGTTTGTTTCTTGTAGCAAGGGAGGCGATGACAGGCTTGCTAAACAGGAGAGTATTAGATCCACTGAGCAGTTAAATGCACAAAATCAAAATCAAAGAGAGTGGGCTCAAAAAATGGAAAAAGATCTTAATAAAAGAAAGTTTTTTATAGAAGCTATTGAGGGAATATTTCTAGGAGACTTAACTGTTGATGGGATAGACTTTATTATAAAAGCTGAGCTTAGTTCTAGCATACCCATTTCTTTTTCAGATAGAACAAGAACTTTAGATGAAATAAATTATGAACTAGAGAACTTGGCAATAAATTTACATGTAAAATTAGAAAACCCTCGTGTTTCTAATAGTGCTGTAAGTTGCACAATAGTGGATTACAAGCCTGATATCGAAAAAGGGTTAATAAAAATTATTTCTGAGTCTTGTAAAAATATCTTTAAATTCATGGTTTCGGATGATCTGTCACTATTAGATAGAGATACTATTCTAAGTCGAGCGAGAAGTTTGGCCAGAAGTGCGAGTTTAAATGAGCTAACTCAAATTGATATATTGAGCGGTATTTTTGAATCAAGTATTAGTACTAAAGAATATCAATTTAAAATGAAAAGGCAGTAATTATGAAATACTTATTAATAATAACTTTATTAAGTTGTTTCGGTAATTTGTATGCTGATGAAAAAGTTATTTCTCTTGATGACGTTGCTACAAAAGTAAAAGAGTCAAATTTCAATGTTCTTGAGAATGCTCAAAGGATATATCAGACAAAAGAGACGATTACATTTAGCAAGAGAAATTTGCTACCAAGACTAAATTTCTGGAATATTTTAAAACTTCCATTTGATTGGACATCTGCTATTGATATCGTTCAGGATATAGCTCCTTTTTTAGTGCCTAATAACTGGTTTAGAGTTTCTCAAAGCAAGCTTTTTTATCTTGCTCAGAAAGAGCAATATAGAGCTTTATGGGCCAATGAGGTTATGACTGCAAAACTTCTTTATATTAACACTCTCAGGGATCAAGACTTTCTAAATCTTCTAAAAAAGCAAAAAGAACAACTGACTGAACTTGTAGAGATCGTTAAAGCTAGAGCTGTATTTGGTGAAGTACCAACGCAGGTTTTACGATTCTTACAAATTAGAGAGCTTGAACTTGCGGAAGATATTCGCTCTCTCGGAACTCTAGTATTTGAAGAGAAGAAAGCTATGGGGTATTTGATGGGGATTCCACAAGAAGATAATCTAAAACTTATGAGTATCAAATTACCTAAAGTTGAAGAGTTAAAGCCAATATCCTTTGAGACATTTATTTTCAGGGCACTAGATAATGCTCCCGAAATAAACCAGTATGCGTATATCAAAGCTTCACTAAAGTACATGAGAAGAGAGGCATATTTCTCTTTCCTTGGGTCGTCAACAACAGCAAGAGGCGTAGGAGGTGGTGTATTTAATAATATCCCTCTTCAGGATGGACTAGGATTTGGGCTTGGGAGTTCTTTAAGGATTGCGAAATCTCAGGGTCATATAATTGATTTAAACTCTAAAGCGACTAAAGAAGTTATTAAGAGAAACCTTTTTAACTTAGTTAATAACTTTAATTCTTTCGTTGAAAATATTGATAATCAAAATGAAAGATTTTCTTTAGCTAGTGACAATTATAATGCCATTAAAACTCAATTAGTTTTGGGGATGAATATCGCACCATTGGAAATTCTAACCAGTATAGAGAATCTCTTTGATGCATCTATTTCTCTCACAAATTATAAGTATGAGGTTGTTAATACAGTTGAAAAATTAAAAAGATCGATCTTTAACGGAGATTATACGATGAAAGAAGGAAAACTGGAGTCAGTTCTAAGGGGAGTTAAATAATGAAATATACATTGCTTTTGGTACTGGCTATTTTAATTAGTTCTTGTAAGTATCAAACAACATTCAATCAGCTGAAATCACTTGAAAGTTCGAAGATAGGAGTTGAGTCAATAGCTTCTCAAGAGCTTAATGCTGATAATCAAAAAAAATTAAGAGTCTACTTTACTTCTATAAAAGATATTACATATAAATTTATGACAAATTCTAAAATGCAGAAATATACACATAAAAAATTTATGAGGTTCTTTCAGGATTCTATGTGTGAAGATATTTTGGTAGATGAGTCTACTTATAGGACGATTATGGAGAAATGCTCTGTAAGTGGTTTTTATATTTGCTCCGAGGAAGTTAAGTCTTATCTGGAAATACTTAAAGAAGTTAAAAAGCTTTTTAAAAGTAATGAATTAAAAAAGATAACATCAAATAAAAGGTGTGAATCAAAACTAAAGAAACTAGGAGTTATTAATGAATAGATTATATATATTAGTTTTAGCAGGAGTTCTTATTTTTTCTAATGCTTATGCTGGAAAAAATGATGATCATTCCGGGCATGATCATTCAAGTGAATCAAGCCATTCGGATGATGATGGACATAATCACAAGAAGAAAAAACACGACGACACAAAAGGACATGACGATCACAGTGATCATGGCGAAGGTCATGAAAATCATGAAGGCCATGATGAGCACGGCGGCGGAAAAGCTATTGGTAAAGGCAAAGCTATAGAAGCAGTTGATAAAATTAAGGGTTTTAAATTATCTAAGGAAGCTATTAAAACTTTAAAGTTAAAACTTCAGACTGTCGACGGCGATGAGTTTACAATTCAAAAAACAACACTGGTGGCCTCAAAAGGATCTAAAGGGTTATATCGGTTTCGAGGAGGGTTCTTTAAGTTTCTTCCAGTTAAGATTATTAAGGAAATAAACAATAAGTACCTTGTAAAGGTTAAAGGTGTCGATTTTGGAGATCAAGTAGTCACTAACGGAGTTGGGTTGCTGCGTGTTTCAGATGTATATTCAACTGATAAGTCTGAATATGGCCACTCTCACTAGGATAGTTTAATGATAAACAAAATTATACAGTTTTCAGTCAATAATAGAATGTTCATTTTTATGGCGACTCTATTATTGCTTATTTTTGGATATCGTTCATTTCAAACGCTATCTATTGATGCAGTACCTGATATAACAAATACTCAGGTACAAATAAATACCCCCGTTAAAGGTTTGGTTCCAGAAGAGATTGAAAGAATGGTTACTTTTCCGATTGAGTACTCTATGAACGGTATTCCTGGGGTTGAAACAATTCGATCAATTTCAAGGTTTGGAATTTCACAAGTTACTGTGATTTTCAAAGAAGACGTTGAGATTCTCATTGCAAGGCAACTTGTTAGTGAAAAACTACAAAATCTTGAGCTTCCAGATGGAGTTAGCCCAGAGATGGGGCCTATTAGCTCTGGTTTGGGGGAAATTTTTCACTATTCAGTTGCCGCTAAGAGTCCAGAAACAGATCCTCAAAAAAAACTAGTTCAACTAATGGAACTGAGATCTCTACAAGATTGGTTTATAAAGCCAAGACTTTTAACTGTTAAAGGGGTTACTGAGGTTAATACGATTGGTGGATATGAAAAACAGTTTTTTATCCAACCTAATATTGAGAAAATGTCTAAGTTTGGACTGCATTTTGATGATATTGAAAAAGCAATAGAGCAGACTAATTTAAATGTTGGTGGTGGATATATACAACAAACAGGTGAACAACTTCTTATAAGGGGAACTGGTCTTCTAAAGAATTTTAAAGATATCAAAAGTGTCGTTGTTAAAAGATTATCCGACTATCAAGTTATTAAAATTCAAGATATTGCAACTGTTAAATATGATAAGCAAATTAGAACGGGAGCAGCGACAGTTAATGGTGAAGAAAGTATTATTGGTACTGCGTTTATGCTCCTTGGGGAAAATAGTCGCTCAGTCTCCGATGGTGTTAATAATAAATTAAATGAAATCAAAAAAGATCTACCTTCTTGGGTTAAGCTAGATGTTCTATACAATCGATCTAATATGGTTGATGCAACTCTTGGAACTGTTGAGCATAACCTTTTTATGGGAGCCGGATTAGTTATACTTTTCTTATTATTACTTGTAGGAAATCTTAGAGCTGCGATAATTACATCAGTTATTATTCCTATCTCTCTTCTAATTACTTTCATTCTGATGAAGTGGCAAAATGTTTCTGGGAATTTAATGAGTTTGGGAGCGTTAGACTTTGGTATTATTGTTGATGGTGCTGTTATAGTTATTGAGAATTGTGTTCGTAAGTTGCAAAAAGAAGGTAAAAGAGTTGGAAGAGAGCTAACACGTAAAGAAGTTAAGGAGTATGTGACTCAGGCGGCAATTGAGATACGTTCTGCTGCTGGATTTGGTGAATTAATTGTTATAATCGTTTTTGTTCCACTTTTTGCTTTAACTGGTGTTGAGGGAAAAATGTTTGGGCCTATGGCACAAACATTTATAATGGCACTATGCTCAGCACTTATTTTATCTTTTACTCTTGTTCCAGCTCTAGCGGCGACATTTTTAAGTGGAAAAACTAGAGATAAGAAGCCTTATCTTATGAACTTAGCTGAAAAAGCTTTTTCTCCAGCTCTTAATGCTGCACTTAAGTTTAAGAAGGTTGTTCTCGGAATTGGGGCAACATCTATTGTTGCTGGTATAATAATGTTTTCTCAAATGGGATCGGAGTTTATTCCTCAGCTAGATGAAGGTGATTTTGCTTTACAGTTTATTAGGCCTGCTAATATTAATACTGAAAACTCAGTTAAGCTTCAAATGTTGTCAGAGAAAATTGTCAAAGACTTTCCTCAGGTGAAAAATGTATTTGCTAGAACTGGTGCTGCTGAAGTTGCTACTGACCCAATGGGAGTTAATATTTCTGACTCTTATGTAATGTTAAACAAGAGAGAAGATTGGCCAAAAAACAATAAAATCAAATCTAAGAAAGACTTAATCAATGCCGTTAAAAATAAACTTGAGCTGTATGTGCCTGGCCAAGTAATAATGGTTTCTCAGCCAGTTGAACTAAGGTTCAATGAGCTTCTTGAGGGGACCCGTGCAGATGTATCAGCTAAAATATTTGGTGAGGACTTAGATAAAATTATAGCGTATTCAAAGGAAGTTGCTGAGATTGTTGGTGGTATTGAAGGAGCAGGAGAAGCAGAATCTGAATCAAAGGGGAAGTCACCTATGCTTCAATATTCTCCAAAGGTAGAAGAGCTTGCTCAGTTGGGGGTAACTGCTAGGCCTGTTTTAGATGCTATTAGTACAGCGATAGGGGGAAAAGAGATTGGTCATGTTTACGAAGGAGTTAGAAAGTTTCCAATCGTTACAAGGTTGTCTGATGAAGAAAGAAAAGATGTTTTTACTATAAGTCAGCTTCCAGTTGGGATTTCTGATGGATATACTGTGCCTATAAAGCAAGTTGCTGATATCAACTTTGTCGAAACATTTACAGCTGTATCTCGAGAGAACTCACAAAGACGTGTTGCAGTTTTAATTAATCCAGAAACAAGAGATATTGAGTCTTTTGTAAATGAAGCAAAATCGAGAGTAGATAAAAAAATTAAACTACCAGAAGGCTACTATATAGAATGGGGTGGAAGCTTTAAAAATTTACAAAGTGCCAAAGAAAGACTGTCTATTCTTGTTCCACTCGCAATGCTTATTATAATAGGGATGCTTTACGCTGCTTTTAGAAACTTTGCTCAAGTTATACTCATTTTCGCGTGTGCTCCTATGGCCTTAATTGGGGGAGTTATATCGTTAAATATTCTAGGTATGCCATTTAGTATATCAGCTGGTGTTGGCTTTATTGCTCTTTCAGGTATTAGTATTTTGAATGGGGTTGTTCTTGTTACATATTTTAATCGGTTAATTGCTGATGGGAAATCACCGGATGACGTCGTTAGAGAGGGGGCTATGAGTAGGTTAAGACCTGTTCTTATGACAGCGCTAACAGATATTTTCGGATTTCTTCCCATGATGTTTTCAACAGGTTTAGGAGCAGAAGTTCAGAAACCACTTGCAACAGTCGTTGTTGGAGGGATATTTACTGCTACTATTCTTACACTTATAGTAATACCTAGTTTATACAGACTATTTATAAGGTTTATGCAACCGGAGTTAAAAATTTAAAGGAGATTTTTATGAAAAAAATAATTAAATTAATTACAGCTTTAATGATGCTCATGATAGTTGGATGTGCATCTAACCATGACCAGTATAAACATCATCATCATGTTGAGTTTGATAAAAAATGTGCATATAGTGTTGCAACACATGATATGGGCACAATGGGAAAAGAAGAGTTTTCAATTAAACATGAAGGGAAGGTTTTTTATTTCGCTTCAAAAGAAAACAAAGAGAAGTTTGAAGAGCATATGAAAAAGAACCTGAAAATGGCCAGAGAAAACTGGGGTAATCAAAGATAAACTAGCTTATGGGAAATGGCCACTCTCACCATCAAAGTAGTAAAAACATATTAGTAGCGTTTGCTTTAAACGCTACTTTTTCTGTTATTGAACTTATAGGTGGTTATCTTACAAATAGTGTTGCAATCTACTCCGATGCATTACATGACTTTGGGGACAGTTTAGCGTTATTGTTCTCTTATTTTGCTGAAAAAATGAGTCATAGAGAAGCTGATAAAAAATTTACCTTTGGCTATAGAAGGTTTTCAATTCTTTCTGCTTTTATAAATGGGTTTATACTTTTAATTGGTAGCATTTTCGTTATTTATGAAGCGATACAAAGAGTTTTATCTCCAGAAGTTGTAAAGCCCGAAGGAATGTTCTTGTTGGCCATTCTTGGTATTATGGTCAATGCTTTTGCTGCGTACAAGATGTCCAAGAATGAAGGACTAAACCCCAAAATGGTGATGTTTCATTTACTTGAGGACTTGCTCGGTTGGGTGGCTGTTTTAATTGTTAGTGTTATACTACTATTTAAACCTTGGTATATTCTAGATTCAATACTATCTATATTGATTTCTTTAGTAATTCTCAGAGGGGTTTATAAGAATTTAATAAAAGTAGGCTTAATATTCCTTCAACGCTTTCCAGATGAAATTGAAATAAATAAGATTGAGACTGAGATTAAAAAACTCGAACTTGTTCAAGATATTCATGCTGTAAAAGGCTGGTCTTTAGATAGTGAAACTTTCTACTTACGATTTCATGTTAAAGTTCCAGAGGATACTGTAATTAAAGTTTTAGATACATTAAAAATTAAAATTAAAAGAATATTAGAGTCGCACAGAGTTACTTCTTCAACAATTGAATTTGAATCAAATGATTGCGGTATAGATAAATGTTAAAAAAATTAGAACTTAAAATACCGCCACTTGTAGTAACTTTAATTTTTGGACTAATTGCATGGGGTATTTCAAATTGGTTTAGTTCAGCTAGCCTTAGCATCACCCTTTTTAAAGTTGCTTCTTACGTTATCTTTGGGTTAGGAGTAGTTATTGCTTTGGTAGCAGTAATTAAATTTAAAAAGGAAGACACTACCGTTGACCCCACAAGTCCTTCTAAATCAACAAGTTTAGTAATTAATGGAGTGTATAGATATACTAGAAACCCAATGTATTTAAGCTTTTTTCTTTGGCTCTTGGCATATTCTTTATATTTAGGAAATCCAATCAATCTTTTGTCTTTGGTGTTCTTCATTATTTACATGAATAACTTTCAAATCAAGGCTGAAGAACGGGTCTTAAAAGAAACATTCGGCAATGAGTATGAGGTATATTCAAGTCGAGTAAGAAGGTGGATATAAAATAAGTGTTAGGCTTGCTTGACACTTTGCCATTGTCAGTATATTTGTTAGGTGTACTTGACAGCAGGAGGATAAGCCTTTGAACTTCCATTTTGAGCAATACTGGAAAGAATATAATGATAATACCCTTTCACATTCTGAAACACATTATCTCTTAACTATTTATGCAATTTTGCAAAAAGGAGAGCAACTCAGGGCTTCTACTATAGCGAAAGAGCTTGGAATAAGTAGGAACGCTGTTCATTTGCAATTGAAAAAACTAAATGAAAAAAAATTAGTTAGAGTTAAAGATAACTTTATTACATTGTCAAAGTCATCAATTGAGCTTGTTGAAAAGATTGCAAATAAGCGCCAGACTATGATTGTTCTTCTTTCTGAAGTGCTAGGCGTTCCAATGAGTGTTGCAGCTACTGATAGTTGTAAAATTGAACACTTAATTTCAGATGAAACGGGAGAAGCCCTCTTAAAGTTTGTTCAATTCTTGCGCTCTGATCGGAAAGTTGTCCTTCAATTTTTAAAAGAATATCAAAAATATTACTTACAATGTGACCCTGAAATTGGATGTGGTCTCTGTGAAAATATACACTCAATGGAGAAAAATAATGAAGATTAGTAAAATACTTTTTTCATTATTATTTGTTTTAAATGTATCCGCATTTGCAAATACTAAAGAAAATCAATTAGCCGTGCACCTTTTAAGCTATCTGGCCCAAGATTACAGCGAAGCTGTCACTAATGGCAAGATAATCAGCAAGGAAGAGTATCAAGAGCAAGTTGATTTTTCTAAGGAAGTCTTAAGGATCGCGAAAGAAAATAGTTATAATCAAAGACTGAGTTCAAGTATTTTAGAACTCAACAATTCAATATTAAGAAAAGATGAGGTTACATCAGTATCTTTTCAAGCTAATAATATTAAATCTGAAATATTAAAAAATTTCAAATTGTTAACTTATCCTGAAACTAAGATAAATCTCAATAGGGCATCAAGTTTATATAAAAAAAATTGTATGAGCTGTCATGGGCAAAATGGTTATGGTGACGGTGAGGATGGTAAAGGATTAGAACCAAGTCCAACCAACTTTCATGATTTAGAAAGAATGAGAAATGTATCACCTTATGGAGCCTATAATACAATTACTTTAGGTGTAAATGAAACAGGTATGGCACCTCATGATTATTTATCAAAAGAGGATCGTTGGTCATTGGCATACTATGTCTCAATGTTTCGATTTGAAAAAACAGAAAAGCTATCTGGTTTCACAATGGATTTAAAAGATAGCTCATCTCTTTCAGACAATGAAATTCAAAAGAAATTTGATATTGAAGAAGATCAATTAATGGGGATGATGGCAAGTATTCGAGATACTAACTCGACACCTCCATCAAACAAGAGTGGACAAGTTGGAATTTACTTAAAAAAGGCCATAAAAGATTTAAAGAACAGTTTTTCACTATACAAGGCAGGAAACGTCAAGGAAGCAAAAAACCTTTCATTGTCGGCATATCTACAAGGAGTAGAGCCAGTCGAAGGAATTCTGAAGTCCAAAGATGAAAAAATAGTTATTCATCTAGAAACTTCTTTGGGCAAGTACAGAAGCTTACTTGGAAAAAAATCATCCAATACAGAAATTGAATCCGTGTTAAAACCAATCATTAGCACTTTAGAAGGTGTTATTAGTTCGACAACCCTAGAAAAAACTAAATCATCATCATTTTTAATGTCTTTTGGAATCGTTTTGAGAGAGGCATTTGAAGCAGGACTTATTTTATTCTTACTATTAAGTCTTACTCGAAAATCTAATGCAACTGTATTTAATAAACATATACATTTAGGTTGGATATCATCAATAGCTATCGGATTTGGTGCATATATTTTGTTGGGGCGATATATTAACATTACAGGAGAAATAGCAGAATCTCTTGAGGGCTATACTGCCCTGATCGCTTCTTTATTACTATTTTATGTAGGTTATTGGATGCATAAAAATACAGATGTCCAAAAATTAAAGGATCAATTAGTCTCAGCTGTAGATAGTTCTCTTGGAAGCGGAAAAGGGCTAACTTTATTTTTTATTGCCTTTACTGCATCTTTTAGGGAAATATTTGAAACAATATTATTTCTTAAAATATTAATCCTTGATGGACATCAGCAATATTTTGTTGGAATTGGAGCAGGTGCAGCGGTGTTAATAACATTTTTAGTTATTACTTTTGCGATTAAATTCTCAATTAAACTTAATTTAAAATACCTATTTAAAACATCAACGATATTAATATTAAGTCTATCAACAATTTTCTTAGGAAAAGGAATTGGCGCTCTTCAGAAGACAGGTGTGTTTTCACAAACTTCATTAGATGTTTTTTCTTTACCAGCAATAGGCTTTAATTCGACACTAGAGGTGCTAGTTGCACAAGTAACTATGATTATTATAGTGTTTGCTTTTTACTTTATGAGTAAAGTGAAATTTGAGAAAGGTGTAGCATAAATGCAAAAAACGTCTGTTAAAATAAAAAAAATGGATTGCCCGTCGGAAATTAAAATGATCGAAGGTTTGATGGAAAACTTAGATTCGACTGCTAAAATGGAGTTTGATTTAGAGTCGAGAACTGTTTGTTTTTACCATCGTGTTGATAAAGAGCGAATAATAGATTCTCTGAAAATGATTTCCCTTCCTGGTGAATTAATTAATTCTGAAGAAATTTTAGAAAGTGAAATTCCTGATATTGCACCAAGTGTTGAAGCTAAAACTTTAAAATACTTGCTTGCCATAAACTTTACGATGTTCATCGTTGAAATTGTCGTCGGTATATATGCAGAGTCTACAGGTCTTCTTGCTGATGGACTTGATATGTTAGCTGACTCTTTTGTGTATGGACTTAGTTTATATGCTGTAGGTAAGTCATTAACTATGAAGCATAAAGCAGCTTACTTTAGCGGTGTAATGCAGATATCACTTGGCCTACTATGCTTAATTGAAGTTGGGCGAAAGTTTTTTTATGGTAGTGACCCACTATCAAACTATATGATTATAATCTCCTTAGTAGCTTTAATAGCAAACTTATTATGTCTTGTTTTGATTCATAAACATAAAGACGGTGAAGTTCACATGAAAGCTAGTTGGATTTTCTCTGCTAATGATGTCATTGTTAATACCGGAGTTATTCTTTCTGGGGTGTTAGTTTTTTTTCTAAAGAGTAATATTCCTGATCTACTTATAGGTGGAATTGTTTCTCTTATAGTGATCAGAGGTGGGATTAGTATAATTAAACTATCAAAAATTAAGAAAACAGAGCCTATGAGTGAATTATCTTGTTCAAATAATTGTAATTAAAGTGATTAAGATTACCTCTAATCACGATTATTCATAGGAGGCCAATGTTATGAGCTTTAAAACTGGAAAATTGACAGCAGGTAAGATTCTAAAGGCATTTCGTAATAGATTTGGCCTTACTCAAAAAGAGGTGGCAAGCGCTGTGTGTGTATCTGTTTCTAATCTATCGGCACTAGAGAATGATAAAAGAAATATAGGTGCTGAATTAGCCGGAAGATTCTTTGTTATTTATGGAGTTAGAGTTGAAAGACTTCTATTTCCTAATGGGCTTAAAGACTTGAAGGGCTATAAGAAGTTAGAAAAACTTAAAAATAGGCTACAGGATGCAGCCTAAGTTAATAAAGACTTTTAAATACCAACAAAATCATAGATCGCAGATAATAAACCTCCATGGTTTTATTGATAATATGTTAAGAATTGATAAAGAGTTAGTTGGGAAGACCTATCGTTTTAAAAGTCTTCCTGGTGATAGAACTGTTATGATATTAACTTGATTGTTTTCTAGGTAATAAACGATACTATATCCTTGATGTACTACATGGCGAAACATAGGGTTTTCTTCTATCAGCATTCCTGATTCTGGATAAGTTTGTAAACGCTCTACTGAATCAATATTTTCTGAAACAAACTTTGCTGCATTTTGTGGAGAGTCTTCGGCAATATAATCTCCAATTTTCTCAATGTCTTCTAATGATTGAGGAGACCAAACTATTTCCACTTACTACTCAGGGCCTTAAGTTTTGATACAGCTTTTTTATGAGAAATTCCTTTACCTTCTTTTATTTGAGAGAGCCCAATTGCCATTTTTCTTAAAGCTTCTTTCTCATTGAGAAGTTCATTGAATTTATTTTGAGAAATGAGTACAACAGGGTCACCTTGTTTATGAGTGATAACTTCAAGTTCACCTTCAGATACATTTTTTAAGCTTTCATAAAGATCACTTCTTAAAGTTGTTGCTGTTTTTGTCTTTGGTATTCCCATAATGATCTCCTTATATAACTGTATTGTAGTGTACACTATTGCGTACGCCATTGTCAATGGGCGATCTCCGGATCTCAATACTCGCAGCTTTAGTGAGAGAAAATGAAACATCGTGAAGTATGAAAATGCTGGAAACTAACTTTAATGCTGCTAAGTAGTCGCTTTTCTTGGATTTTTGGTTTTAGACTTCGGGTATTTTGGGCACTTATAGATGCTTGTTGTTAGTGATAGTATCATATGATGCTATTGATGTATGACACCTCCATATAAAATATCAAACAAAACACTCCTCTTAATTTCTTCAATCTCAAAAAGTATCGGTGAAATAGAAGGGAGATTATTAAAGACTCCAGAGCCTAAGCTACGTAAGCAAAATAAGATTAAGACAATACAGGCCACACTTGAGATTGAAGGGAATACACTATCACTTGATCAAGTTACAGCTGTCTTGGAAGGTAAGAGGGTTTTTGGTCCTGAAAAAGAAATCTTAGAAGTTAAGAATGCTAATGAGCTTTATAATCAAATTGAATCTTTGTCTTTTTATAACTACACTGATCTATTAAGTGCACATCTTGTTTTAATGCGAGATCTTGTGAGCTCAGCAGGAAGCTTTAGGAGTAAAAATGTTGGTGTACTTAAGGGATCAAAAGTAAGTCATATTGCTCCGAAGCCAAATTTTGTACCAGAGCTTGTTCAAAATTTACTCAACTGGGCCAAGTCGACAGATCTTCATGATTTAGTTAAGTCTTGTGTCGTACATTATGAGTTAGAGTTTATTCATCCATTTGAGGATGGAAATGGAAGAATTGGAAGATTCTGGCAGTCATTGATGCTTTATAGTTATAATTCTTTGTTTAGGTATATTCCTGTTGAATCGTTAATTAAAGAAAATCAAAAGAGTTATTATAAAGTGCTTGAACTTTGTGAAAAGGCAGAAGAGTCTACGCTATTTATAGAGTTCATGCTTAAAATAATAGATGAATGTTTAATTGAATATGTAAGTCAATTTACAAGTGTAATAATGACATCAGTTGAGCGTCTTCAATATTTTAAGGAGTACTTTAAAGAGAAAGTTTTTACTCGTAAAAATTACTTAAACTTCTATTTATTTAACTTATCCTTCAATGCTTCTTTCGCTTTCTCAACAGCACTAAAATCAAGACCTAATTCATCAACGGCCTCTTTTATAATATTGGGTGCTGTCATAACGAGGGCCATAATTTGTTGAAGTTTCTCTTGAGGGATGCCCATTTTTTGAATAACTGACATGGCCATCATAGGACTTTCGGTAAGAGTTTTGAATAACTCTTGGATCTTTTCTTCATCTATATTAAGTTCTTTTAATATTTTAATTATTGGGTTATTACTCATTTTCATCTCCAGAAATAATCGTGTGATATGGTAATTATTTTATCACAATTTAATCTGAAAACCATCTGCTTACTCTTAAAACTTTAAATAGCTCATTTTATTAAGAATTCTAATTTAGCCAAATACAGGATTTATTTTGTGCTATAATTGCCCAAGTTTAAGGAGAATTTATGATTGATCTCATTATTGGACCCTCAATACCGAACAATCCATCTACAAATCATGTAGAGGATATATTTGAAGGTATATCTTTATTTGAATCTAAAAAGTTTAACCTTATTGTATTTAATTTTATAAATTCAATACTAAGTACAAATGAGATCTCTCGCTTGAAGAAGTTGATCATATCTAAAAAAACTAATTGCATATTGATATCTGACCAAAAAGAAGTTCGACATCTGGATGATCTTGATTATGTTCAAAGTTTTGCCCCTGAACATAGTGAATTATATATAGATGATTCTATCAAAGAGTTAGAGAGACGAAGTGAGTTGAAAAGTATGTATTTAGAGCAATCTAAACAAAAACGTTCAATTCCATTCTATATATTAGGCACACTTTTAGTTTTAGAACCTTTGATTAAAATTATGTTTTTAAAAATAGATACGGGTTTTGATTTTAGTATCGTTTTTAATGTTGTGACCAGTATTGAAAGCCCATTGAAATTTATAGAATTTTGGTTTTTATTTCCTATCGCTGGACTTGCATTATTAAAACCCACTGCTGTAAGTTTACTTATTTTTGGTAGTGTTCAAATTTATTCAGTTTATAGTTATATCAGTTACGAGAAGTTCACATGGCCATTTGTACAAGAAAATCCACATATTAGTAGTGCTCTTTTATTATTCTTAAATCTTGCCTTGTTAGCGTTTTTCTTAATTCCAGAAAATAGAAAGCCATACTTATTCAAAGCCAAAGAGTTATTTAGAAAAAATAAAAGAGTGAACTGTAATATCAATGCTACTGCAAAATCTGAAGGAGAGCTTCTTGATATAAGGGTATTAAACTTATCGGAGACGGGGCTTATGGCATCGAGTTCAAAAAAAATCAATTTTACGAAAAAAATCATAATATGTATTGAAAACTTTAAATTACATGGGGAAATTGTCAGAGAATCTCAAAGTGGTGAAGAGTTTAATTATGGAATATTATTTAAAGGTAAAAATCCAGATGCCTCTACTATTATTAAAGATTTATTATCCTCTAAGCTGTAAAAACTTCACAGTGGTCTCAATTTGAATCCACTTAATGTGATTAGTTATCAAGATAAATGATTACTTCGTGTATATAGGGTTCAGACTTAATAAACAAAAGGATGAACTTTATGAAAAAAATATTATTAGTATTACTCGTTACAATAAGCTTCTCTTCAATGGCTTCAACTATTAGATGTACAAAAAAAGGTGTGTTTAGAACTTATCATGCGACTGTTAATTTAAACCAAGATAAGGTTTCTGTTTTTATAACAAGCTCAAATAACAGAGCAACTAGAAACGGTGAGCAAAGTGAAGCGCCAATTGCATTTCAAAAATTCGAAGGCATCAGCTCTCAACAAATAAGCTCTTATGCAAACTTTATTGAAATCGAAGATCCTATTCGTGATGAGAATGGAGATTCGGAACTCAATTATATTTCTTATTATCAGACAGGTACAAAATCAAACCTTGTAGTAAAAGGCCCAGCTCTTTTAGGATTAAACAGATTGAAGTTTAGAGGATGTAAATAGTCTGTGAAATTAGGCCTTAAACTCAGAATTATTCTCCAAATTTGAAAAAATTACATTAGCTTTAAGTAATAAGCTCTTATGTAGTATGAATTAGAAATATTAATTTAAGGAGACTACATGAAAGCACTATTAACTTTATCTATATTGTTGAGTTCTATCTTTACAGCAGTTGCTTCAGCAAATGTTGATGAGCAAGACTTCTATAAAGGATGCACTGTAAAGCTCAGTCTTGCTTATAGTTATGGTAAATCAGATCTTATTAGAGCTCTTAATGAAAGTGGTTATATCGTTAAAAAATTCAGAAGAAGAGACTCTAGAGCAAATAGGCCTTTTTTTGAATTAGAAACTGATCATGTAAAAAAACATAGCTCAATGAGCTATGTTACACTTAGCTTTCGTGCCGTTGTTGATTACTCTAGTTACTTAACTCGTCCAGTATATAGATACTCAATTCTTCCAGGGGGAGATATGATATCTGACGTATTTAATAGAAAAAGATTAAATAAAACAGAAGAGGCAAAAATCGCTTTTTCTCTTCTGGAAGAAGCAATTAAAAATATGCCTATATGTAATAAAGCTTTAGTAGATCACTATCAAAGAATCGAAGATCAAGGTGGTTATCACCCAAACCTTAGAAACTAGTATTCTGATGGATTTTGAATACAAGGTTGAAAAGCTATCTTCTAAAGAATTTCATCCCTTATGGATGAAAAGCCGAAGTAGTGTTTTTGGCAGTGATCATAGCTATTCTCTTTGGGATACATTACCTCTTGATGAAGTTGAAAAGATTAATGAACTTCGAAAAAAACTATCTAATAAGATTGAAATCTGTTTAGTAATCTTTGATGAGAACCGTGCTCTCATTGCATGGAGCTGGGGCTTTCAAGAAACTTCAATGTCTTTTTATATGGCAAACTCCGCTGTGATTGAAGAATATAGAAGGCAGGGACTATACACTTTGCTTCTTGATGAGATGGTTAAAGAAGCAAGCACAGCCGGGTTTCAACTTATTTACTCCAGGCACTGTGCTACCAATAACTCTGTTTTAATTCCAAAGCTAAAATATGGATTTATTATTTCTAAAATGGAGTTAGATGATATTTTTGGCGTTCTAGTTCATCTTCACTATTACCCTAATAAAACAAGAAGAAAAATTATGGATTATAGATCAGGACAATTGGCCCCTGATGAAGAGATCAAAAGTATTTTCAAAAAAAATAATCTTTAATTCCAAGATTTCTTTAAATCTGTTACTGTTTTTCCATGAGACATATTCATACCACTATCCATTCAAAGATTGATCCTCTTGATAATAAATCAGTATTTCAAAGAAAGGCCACTCGAGCTATCGCTCTAAGAGGAGAGTCAATTCTTATGTTATACACTGAGCGCTATCACGATTATAGTTTGCCTGGAGGTGGGCTTGATGAAGGAGAAGATCTTGTTGAGGGAATGATTCGCGAATTAGTAGAGGAGACTGGGGCTAAAAACATTTTAGATATTAAAGAGTTTGGTATCTATGAGGAGTACAGGCCTTGGTATAAACCCGACTTTGATGTTCAGCATATGATCTCTTATTGCTTTACTTGTACTGTTGATGAAAA
>CAKZJW010000129.1 GCA_937120495.1 uncultured Oligoflexia bacterium | reverse complement strand
GAAAGAATCATAACGCCAACTCAAATCCCAACAAATCTAGCAGATAAGTTTTATCATCTATTTAAAAATGTATCTGAGAAAGGGATCTATTTATCACCAAATGCATATGAAATTGGATTTGTAAGCTCAGCTCACGACGCGAAAGTTTGTGAAGATCTTAAAACTAGATTATGGAAATAAATAAAACTCGAAATTGGTTCTATACTTTTACAGGTTTAGTAACTGGGCTCATACTTCTTTTAGGAGCATGGTGGGTATTTTTAGTTTTTAAATTATCTGAACAATTAAAAGAGACACAGATTCATTTTATGGAAAATAATCTAGTTTCGATGATTAAGTGGGAAGGTCTCTCGTTCTTTGTACTACTTTCAACTTTGGCGATAGCTCTCTTATATTTTTTCTACCAAGATCATAGAAAAACAAAAGCCACCCAAGCTTTTTTCGCATCATTGACACATGAGCTCAAAACTCCCCTCGCAAGTATTCGACTACAATCACAAGTTATTGATGATAAAATTGAACAATCAAACATTGAAAAAAGTGAAAAAGAGTCGATTCAAAAATACAGCAATAGACTCCTACAAGATACAATTCGTCTTGAAGATGAACTCGATAAACATTTGCAACTTTCAAGGCTAAGTAAAAACAAAAATTTTAAACGTGAAGCAATTAATATTAGCGATTTAATTTCAAATGAAGCGAAAAAACACAATTTTGAAGTCATTCAAGTAACGAGTTGCTCTTCTAAAATTATTGCAAATGATTTTAGCCTCTCAATGATTTTCAGAAATTTATTTGAAAACACTCAAAAACACGCAAAAAAGAATTCCGCAGAGATATCATTCTCCGAGTCAGCAAAAACACTAACTCTTACTTATGATGATAAGGGTGAAAGCTTTAACGGAGAGGTTACACACCTAGGGAAACTTTTTTACAAGCACAATTCTCCGAAAGGATCTGGAATTGGGCTCTATTTAATAAAAAATCTTATGAAAAAGAATCAAGGTTTTTTTAAAGTAAAAAACAATCCGAACCTTGTCTTCTCATTAACATTTCAAAAGGATTTAAGTGAATCCTGAACTATCTCTAAATATTTTAATTGTAGAAGATGAAATTAACCTTGGTGATACTCTCAAGGACTATCTCTGCTCCAAAGGCTATAATGTTTTTCATTCAAGTACAGCTTCTTGTGCAAAAGAGCAATTTAGCTCAAAGAGTTTTAACCTTGTCTTAATGGACATAAATCTTCCAGATGGTAATGGGATCGACCTTGCAAAAGAGTTTCGAGATAGTAATAAAAACTTTGTTCTACTTTTTCTTTCTGCTCAAAATGATCCAGAAACAAAGTATCGAGGCCTTGAGCTTGGAGCAGAGGACTATATAACCAAACCTTTTGACTTAAGAGAGCTAAATCTTCGTCTTTCAAGAATCTTTTCAACTCAAGAAGTTTTAAAAAAGATGGAATCTGAAATCACGATTGGAGATATTAAAATACTTTTCAGTCAATTTTTAATTATCCGACCTGATGGAAGTAAAATTAATCTCTCTCAAAAAGAATGTTCTATTTTACAAATTCTTTATACAAATAAAGAAACTGTCATCAGTCGAGACCAAATCATTGAACAGGTCTGGGGGAAAGATTCTTTTCCATCAAATAGAACGGTAGATAATTATATAGTAAAACTTAGAAAATCACTTGAAACAAATCATAATGAAAGCTGCCAAATCAACTCAATCAGAGGGGTTGGCTACTCACTAAATATACTTAAGGAGAACGTATGAACGATATATTTGAAAACAGAATACAAAGTAATGGAAAAACTAGAGTCCCAGTATGGTTTATGAGACAAGCCGGTCGCTACCATGACCACTATCAAAACTTAAAAAAATCTTATGATTTTATGACTCTGTGTAAAGATCCAAAACTTGCTTGTGAAGTAACAATGGGACCAATTGATGAGTTTGACTTTGACGCTGCTATCTTGTTCTCAGATCTTTTATTTCCGCTTGAACAAATGGGAACAGGTCTTGTTTACAACCCAGGACCAAAGCTAGATAAAACTTTATCAAAACTTGAGGACCTTCAAAATTTAAAGTTAACAGGACACGATCCAAGCTATTATCAATTTCAAAAAGATGCATGTGTAAACTTAAAGCAAGCTTTGCCTGACACTAAAACTCTTCTTGGATTTGTAGGAGCTCCTTTCACTCTTTATGCATATGCCGTTGAGGGTGCTCATGCGGGAAGTTTAGTTAGTTCTAAAACAGGATTATATGATGGACGATTTGAAAAGTTCACAGAGATCCTACTTCCAAATGTTTTAGGAGAGATGATCATGCAAGCCCAAGGTGGTGCTGATGCTATTTGTATTTTTGACACAGCAGTTGGAGAACTAACAGTTAAAGACTTTAAAAATATTGTTCTACCTAAAATAAAATGGCTATCAAGAGAGTTTAAAAAATCATTCCCAGACAAAAAAGTTATTTATTATTCTCGTAACACTCATCTTAACCATTTAAGAGAGATTCAAGAAGATTCAATTGATGTACTTGGTGTTGACTGGAGACATGACATGGGTGCTGTTTTAAATGAATTTGGAAAAGACTATTATATTCAAGGAAACTTTGATCCTTGTTGGCTACATTTAAGTTGGGAGCAGTGCAGAGATAATCTAGCTGAGTTCTATAAAGAAATCACTGATCAAAATGCGCCTCTTGATAAATGGATATGTGGATTAGGACACGGAGTTCTTCAATTCACTCCTCAAGAAAATGTTAAGAATAGTATTAATTATATTCACGAAAATTTCTTATATTAATCTTTGTTCTTTAGGTTCTAGAAGAGTTTCTTTTAGGGCCTAAAGAAAAAAGTCATTACTTAATCCATGCTCAATAAAGCTTGGCATACGTTTTGGAACTAATCCGTTAAAAACAAATTTGCCATCAACTTTATTTCCTAAGTCCTGCAAGAGAATAATCTCTCCTTCCATATTTGAAACTTCTGCTACTCGACTTACAATTCTATTTCCCTCTCTATCTCTATCAAGTTGTATAATAAAATCTACAGCAGTACACATTTGGCTTCGAACAGCTTTTAGTGGTACATCAAATCCAGAATATAAAAATAAACTTTCAAGCCTAGATAAACATTCTCCAGGAGTATTAGAGTGAATGGTACACATACTTCCATCGTGACCAGTGTTCATGGCTTGTAAGAGATCAAATGCTTCCTCTCCTCTGACCTCCCCTATGATTATCCTATCAGGTCGCATCCTAAGAGTATTCTTAAGTAAATCTCTCATTTTTAATGGCTCTTCAACTTTTTTACTTGTTTGGCTTGCTACTAACCTGACTGTATTTGGCAAAGAGAAGTTAAGCTCTTTAGTGTCTTCAATTGTTATCACTCTTTCATTTGGGTTCACTTCTTGAAGAAGAAGATTTAAGAATGTCGTTTTTCCATTCCCCGTTCCACCAGAAACAATTATATTCATCTTTGTATGAACAAGTAATTTTAAGAATTCGATCCACTTAGGACTTAATCCAAATATACCAGGAGAGGAGTCAAACTTTTTTATACTTTTAAGGTACTTTCTTATTGTTATTGCTGGCGAAGACTGAGTGTACAATGACGATATTATATTTATACGACTTCCATCAGGAAGGTTTCCGTCAACAATTGGATTCTGTGGATTAAACTGTGTTTTATTAAATCGTGCGATCTCTTTACAAAAGCCTACAATATCTTCAGCATTCAATTTCACATTTAGAAGTATTAACTCCCCCTCTCTTTCGATAAAGACATGATCAGTATTATTGATAATTATCTCAGAGATTCCCGTTTTCTTTGAAAGTTCTTCTAGTAAACGCCATACACCATTTGTTAAATCCATATTATACCTTATCAAATATGAAGACTTCGTCTTCTCCAATTCCCGCACTGTATCTTAAAAAATTTTGCACCATCAACTCTAATTGGTCTTGAGTTAAATGCCCTTTTAATTTATTAAAGTTACCATTTTCTTTTTTTAATAAATTTAAGAAATTCTCCTTACCAAAAAAAGATTCAAAATGAATTAAACTCAACACTAACCAATCTGGTCGAACAACTTTTTGATCACCAAGTAAAAGAGCTTCTTTAACCTCGAGAGAGAGATGCAGATATCTTTTAAATTCATTTGTTTTAGAGTTCATCGAGTTTAATTCGCACATTTTCAAAAAGAAACCTAAATAGAAAACTCTAGAATTCCCTTCTGGGAATATCCCCTTAAGTTCATCCTCAAAGCGCATTACATCTGCAATATTTTCTAATTCATCCTCATCTGGAAATTTTCCATGATAAAAATGGTAGAGATAGCTTGAGCTTAAGCGATCTCTAAAACCTTTCCATCCCAATGCATTCAACATTGGCTCATAGCCGCCAGCTTTTACGTATCGGCTAAAAAGCTTTTTAACATGTAGCTTTAAAAATGGTTTCTTTAAAACCTCCTCTGAAATTACAAAGTAGGATTTTGAACTATTGTTCAAATACAGAGCATTTAACCAAGTTAAATCCTCGGGAATATACACAACCGGAAACAAAGAATTCATATTTACCTCAAATACTATTTTAACTATAATTTAGAGAAGATAAACTCTTATATG
>CAKZJW010000128.1 GCA_937120495.1 uncultured Oligoflexia bacterium | reverse complement strand
CTTTAATAGAACTTGGTTAAATAGCAGTAGAATTAATTTCAAAGACTGTCTAAAGTTTATACAAAAAGGGAATAATGAGTATTTTTGACTATAATGCAGATGATATTGCTGGAAATAAAATTAAGTTAAATCAATATAGCGGCAAACCGGCACTTATTGTAAACACAGCTTCATCCTGTGGGCTAACACCTCAATACGAGCAATTGGAACAGCTCTACAAAGAGATGGAAGGCAAAATCAATATACTAGCATTTCCATGTAATCAATTTGGTGCGCAGGAGTCGGGATCAAATGAAGAAATCAAAGAGTTTTGTGACTTGAAGTTTAATATTACTTTCGACCTATTTGATAAGATTGATGTAAATGGAGCTAAAACTCACCCACTCTACGATTTTCTCAAAAAAGAACAGCCTGGGCTTTTAGGTTCACAGAAGATCAAATGGAATTTTACTAAATTCTTAATCGACGCAAACGGCATTCCAGTTAAAAGATATGCCCCCACAACCAATCCGCTTGATATAAAGGCCGATATTCAAAAATTGCTTAAGTAATATAAGTTAAATAGCCATTAATCTTTTTTAATAAATATCAAACTTACAAGAATCACGACCGTACCTATGAGCTGAATATTCATCGGTACATTATGATTTATAGCTATATCTAATGAAAGTGCGACAATTGGTACAAAAAATGTAACAGATGATGCTCTTACTGGACCGATATCTTTAATAAGCTTCATAAAGATCATAAATGCAATTGCTGTAGACAAGAAAGACAAATAGAATATTCCTGCAGTTGCACTTAAGTTGCTAAAAAAATTAAATGTTGGTACTCCATCAAAGAACAATGCGACAAAAAAAAGATAAATCATTGAAAAGAATTGCTGTAGAATTAAATTTGTTTCATTTGAAATTTTATCTTTTAGAAATATAATTTTATTATTTAAATTTATTCCAATGGCATAGAAGCCAGACATAAAAATGATTGCCAACAGTCCCCACAATTCATGCCCTTCTCCGCTATAGTTTAATTTAGGATAGAAAATACATATGATCCCTATTGCTCCAACAAAAACACCAAGTAGTTTTATCTTGGTGAACCTGACCATCCCCGGAAAGAAGGCTACCCCAATAATCAAAGTCCATAGAGGAACTGTTCCATTCAAAACTCCGGCCATACCTCCGGTAATATATTGCTCTCCCCAAAAGAGTAAACTAAAAGGGATTCCAACACTGCATAGACTGCCAAAAATAAGTAACGCCAGCTCGCTGCTTTTCAAATCTTTAGGCCATTTAAATTTTTTTGCATAAATCAAAGACAGGAATATAAAAGCAAAAAATACTCTGTAGAATGCAGCACTAAAGCTTGGAACAACTTCAATTACTTCTTTGATGAAAACAAATGAGCCTCCCCAAAATAGAGCAAGGAGAATAAAAAGCATGAGATTTAGCAACTTTAACCTTTTTCTTAACAATATCAACTACGTAGATATTACAAAATTCTATTTATTATAAAATATTCGTGTATATTACCAAAAATTTAGTATTTAGTAAGGAATTAACATGAAAAGAATGATCATTGCCTCATTATTATTACTTTCAACTTTTGCTTATAGTTCAACTGTAGCTGAAACTATTTCAAGTATCGAAGTTCAAAAGAATGCAAAATGTGAGAGAGTTAAAGTTGGTTCTAATCTTTGTCTTAATTATGTTTGCTATAGAACAGATAAAATATTTTGTGTATCAAATTCTGGGGATTTCAAAGCTAAATTAAAAATCAAAGTAATCAAAAATCCGGCTGGAAATTCGATTGAAAAGGTTAGAAAAGTTATTTTTTTAAAGTAAACTTCGTTTCTGCCAAAACTTTCCCATTTACTTGTAACTCCACTTTATGGACTCCGGGATAATGCCTTCGCGTTGTAACGACTTTAAAATTAATCTTTTTCTTTATTGATATGAAGTCGTTTTTATCGAGAGCAATATTTTTACATTTAAAAACTTTAGCTGAAGTCGTTCCATTAGCTTTAGGATAATGAATAATATAGTCAATCATAAGATTCGTTTTTTTAGTATCTATGTTTTTAATATCAAACTCTAGGTCAATAGAGTCTCCTTCTTTAATCATTTTCTTTGATAGTCTTAATTTTTTAATCACTGATTTAAATTTTGGAGAATACCCCATAATTTCAAGAGCATCTTTATTTCCATTTTTTAAAAGATTACGAAGCGCATGTTTGACAACCCACTTAACTTCTTTAGAACTCTCTTTATTCCATTGTTTTAGTGTTTTTGTAACAAGCTTCTCATTAAGCCAACCAATATCATTCATATGATTTGCAACACTTTTTCGAACGTATTCTGAATTATCATTTCTTAGAGATGAGATTAGTTTTATGTTTTTTGGAAGATTATTGCTAAGATGAGAAATGTTTTTTCCCCATGGAAGATTAGGCCGAGTTCCCTCACTTACCCACCTTCGTAGATGCTCACAATCTGCTTTCTTTAAATCTGAGAGGTAATCATAAGTCTCTTTCGGATATTTATCAAAAAAAACACGTACACCAAATTCAGCGGTCCATTTTTTGGTAATCAAACTTAAGGCATCCATGCTAGTTTTAAAATCATTAATTCCATTTTTTTCTATATAAACGCTATAGGGCCAAAGTATAAATCCAGAAAGTTTTCCGCTGTTTATACTTTTACAAAGCAGCTTAACATTTTGCTTATAACTTCCCTTTAACTGAGATTCAAGAGCCATACTAATTTGTTCAACTCTTTGTTTCATCTCTAATTCATCTAAATTTCTACATGATATATCCAGAAATTCTTTTTCATTAAATCCCTTGCTGAGCTTCACTAGCTCAGCCGAGAGAGATTTTATAGATTTTCGGTTATAGATATTTTTGAAAGGTTCCATTTAATCTTTTAAAGTTTAAGATCTTCAAGATGTTTTTGATGAGTTCCTAGATTATCATTTTTGACCTGCGCTTCATAAGTTCCAACATTAGAGATTGAAATATTCTGAGCTTCTTCTAGTTTCATCTTTTTATAGATCTTTGCAATTTTCTTATGAGTTTTTACTTCTATACCAATACTTTCTAAAAAGTTTTTCGTATCAATTGATTTTTCTAAAAATTTTTCATTAACAACATTTTGTTGTCCTATATTTAAACTCATAAACTTTGATTCAAAGCTTCTTTTGATAAGCATCAGCTTAAGTGCTTCTACTTTACTTTTTTTCAAATCAGAAATTTTTGTTAAAGTCGTAACTAAGAAAATATTATATCGAGCTTCAAGAAGAGC
>CAKZJW010000127.1 GCA_937120495.1 uncultured Oligoflexia bacterium | reverse complement strand
GATTTTTTATTATACATATCCTCATCAATTATACACTAAATCCAATTTTATTCATTCAATTATTTCAAACACTTATGTCATTAAAGGTTAGCTTTTTTATATTGATCTTTGACTATTTTTATCAAGTTATGATACTTTCAAAGGCACAATACAACACACAAGTTACTGAAAATTAAAGGAAATTTATGTCACAAGATACCGGAATGACCTTAGAACAAATAGTAAAGTCAGGTGTAAAACTGACTCCAATGATGGAGCAATACTATAATATTCGAAGACAATACCCTGGTATTTTATTGATGTTTAGAATGGGAGACTTCTACGAGGTCTTTTTTGAAGATGCTGTAAACGCATCAAGACTTTTAAATATTTCACTTACCCACCGAGGAAAACTAGGTGAACATAAAATTCCAATGGCCGGAATGCCACACCATGCAGCTGGAACCTATATTGATCGTCTAACAGGAATGGGTTTAAAAGTTGCCATCTGTGAACAAGTAGAAGATCCAAAACAGGCCAAAGGAATAGTTAAACGTGCTGTAACTCAAGTTGTAAGTCCAGCAATGCCTTATGATTTAGATAAAAGTGAAAAATCAACTCACAGCTTTATGGCCTCTGCTTACAAGTCTGAAAGCCAATACTTTTTAAGTTTTGTTGACTACACAACGGGTGATTTTTTTGGAATGTGCCTAGACTCAGAAGAAGCTCTAGTTGAAAAACTTGATATCTATCGTCCAAAGGAGTTTATCTCCTATCTTGGACAGTGGGATAATTTTGAAAAGATGAATGAATTTTTAAAGCGAGATAGTATTTTAAAAACTCATCTTTCAGAGGAGTACTTTGACGAAAAGTACACGGCTCTTTATATCGAAAAACTAATTCCTTCTTATTCAAGAGATCAAGTTCTAAAGCTAAACAAAGGAATTATAAATCCCATTGGAGCTTTAAGTTATTATATCTGTTCGACTCAATCAGTAGACCAACTAAGCCACTTTAGACCCTTTCAAATGCTTAGCTCTATTGAAGACATGAAGATCACCTATCCAACTCTTGTGGGCCTTGAGATTTTTCCAAAAGACAAAGATCTTTATAGTTCAAGTATCGTAGGATTTTTAGATCACACGAAAACTTCTATGGGTACAAGACGCTTAAAGACAATCTTTCAAGCACCACTTAGGGCGAAAGAAAAAATTCTTCTTAGACAAAAAACGATTCAATATTTTCTTGATCATCATTCAAAACTTGAAAACACAAGAACAAGTCTTGCTGACATAAGAGACCTTGAAAGAATTATGGCAAAAGTCACAACGGGTAAAGTAAATGGTGGTGATTTATTAAATCTAGCAAAGGCCTATACGTCATTTACTGATATTACAAAAGAGCTCAAAGGATTACCTAAGGTTCTACCTACTTTCTCTAAAAAGGAAAAAGAGGCAAAAGAAAAATTAACGCAAACTATATTTGATACAATCAATGATGAAATTGGTGCAAATTTGGATAAGGGTAACCTTATAAAGCCAAAGGCAAACAAACAAAGAGATAAACTTGCCAAGCTTACAACAAATGCTACGGAATCACTTCTTGAATTAGAAGCGAGATATAGAGAGCAAACAGGAATTCCGAATCTGAAAGTTAAGCACAATAATGTTGCTGGATATTTTATTGAAATAAGTAAGTCTCATACAAAAAAAGTTCCTCTTGAATTTGTTCGCCGTCAAACACTTGTTAACTCTGAGAGGTATCAGTCACCTGAGCTTGCTGAGTTTGAAAAAGAAATGTTAAGCGCGAAAGATAAACTTCAAAAATTAGAAAGAAAAATTTTTGATGAAATAGTACTAGAAGTAAGCGAGCTTTCTAGCTCCATCTTAAATCTTGCTCAAGCAATTTCTCTAATTGATGTTTATCAATCATTTGCATGGGCGGCTTTTCAAGAAGATTTTACAAAACCAGTATTATCAGATGAGAAAAAGAATATACAAATCACTCAAGGCTGGCATCCTCTAATAAAGGCTGCAATAAAAGATCAATTCGTAAAACATGATATCTCTTTAAACTCGGATAAATTCTTTGGTCTAATTACTGGGCCAAACATGGCCGGAAAAACAACTGTAATGAGAGAAGTTGCTATTATTCAATTTCTAACTCAAATCGGTTCATTTGTTCCTGCACAATACGCAGAAGTTAGCCTCTCAGACTATATCTTTAGCCGTCTTGGAGCCAGTGATGATATCATCAAAGGTCAATCAACTTTTATGGTTGAGATGAGTGAGACAGCTGAAATTCTTCGTCACGCAACAGATGAGTCTTTAATCATTTTAGATGAAATTGGACGAGGAACATCAACCTATGATGGGCTAAGTATTGCTTGGTCTCTAGTTGAGCATTTTGTTAAAGATATTAAAGCTCTAACTTTATTCTCTACTCACTATCACGAGCTTATTGACCTTGTAGATACTCTAGACACAGCAAAAAATCTTACCGTTAAAACGGTTAATGAAAATGGCAATGTTCAGTTTCTCTATCAACTTATAGAGCAAGGTGCAGCTCAAAGTTTTGGAATTCATGTTGCAAAGTTAGCTGGTCTTCCAAAATCAATTCTAAATCGTTCAGGTGAAATTTTAGCAAAGCTAGAGAAAAATCATAATCATGCGAATGATGTATTAGATGCAGAGCTTAGAAGAGATCAACTTGATATGTTTAATGCCCCTCAAGTGGTTTTTGAAGATACATCAAGTCCAGTGATCGAAGAGATAGAAAAACTCGACATTATGAATATGACTCCAATGCAGGCGATACAAAAGCTGCATGAAATCAAACAAATTTTAAACTAATCGATTTAGATTTTAAGATCTTTTTGAGTTTTACACCTTAGGTTTTTGATTTTAATTGTTGGCTGTCCAACAGCTTTGAACTCCAACTTAAGTTTAGCCACACCTGTGCGCGATCTTTTTGATTTAGTTATATAAAACTTAATCGTGTCATAATCAAAATTCTTATTATAAACAAGAACTTTTTGTTTTTCTGAGTTTGATAAAGTCTCTAAATTTTGTTGAAACAGATTGAAACTTTCAACTAATTTTTTTGATTTAACAGTCAAAGTGATTTTCTTATTTCTGTAGCCATCAATATCTACACTTTCACCTTTTCTATTTTTACAAACAATCTTTGAAGATATATCCGATGGATTTATTAAATTACTAGGCATAGAGACAGAGTTAAGTGAGTATCCTTTACACAAAGAAATATCCCTTACAAGACTTCCTCTATTATTAAAGAAAATCACCGTGCGCGTATCAATACCATTTACTTTTTCTTTTAGATTCACACCAGCAACTGTTGGATTCTCTAAATACACATTAAAGGCGAAAGCAATCGCTTTCATTTTTTGTGTATAAGAGAAATAGTTTTGATCAATCTTTTTATTAATTATAACTTTATTTAACTCTCTAGATAATGACTTATCTAGCCTTAACCAAAAGGTTTCGGGTGTTATTTTCTTAACAAGGCCTTTTTTCTCTAAGTCTCTAACGATCTGGTCTGTAAGAGATGCTGGAACCTGAACAGTGTTCTCTTTTGTTTGATCAATTTCATACAATGAGTTTTCTTCTAAGTCAGTGAGAGCACATTGAATTTTGTTTTTTTGAACATACTTTGTAGAAAGAGGTCCATCAACGAGAACTCCTTGGCTCTTACTAGTGGAGCTAGAGGTATTTGATGACTCTTTTGCACAAGAGACTAACAACAGCAGGCATAAAATTCTTTGGGTAACTTTCAAACGATTCTCCAGTTTATAATTTGGAAAATCATCTCATATATAGAAACTCAACTGTAGTTCATTAGAAGAAATTACAAAGGTGTCTATTTTTTAGACAGTTTTAAAACTCTCAGCAGTTGTACTATCCCAAAGCTTTTGAAATCGTTGCTCACAACTCTTATCTAGAAGACTATTTGTTTCAAAATTTGGATATATCTTTCTATATGAAGAAATCTCACCTGGCCCAAGCCTTCTTCTAATATGTTGTTTTTTCAAACACTTAATAGTTGTTACACCTGCAGCAGAGCAAAGATGATGAAGTTCCTCTAATGTGGCCTTATGATAACGGGCAACTCTTTTTGCTTTAGAGGTTACATCTACGAATTTATAAAGACTTGGATCTTGAGTCGCCACTCCAGCAGGACAATCATTACTATTACAACGAAGTGCTTGAATACAGCCAACGGCCATCATCATGGCACGAGCAGAGTTACAAATATCTGCTCCAAGAGCAAATTTTCTAACCATATCAAAGGCATCTACAATTTTTCCAGATGCAATTATTTTAATATGCTCTCTAAGACCACAACCGATCAGTGTATTATTAACAAAGTTAAGCCCATCATTTAAAGGCGTTCCTAATGAGTTTGTAAATTCTCGAGGTGCTGCACCTGTTCCTCCTTCAGCTCCATCAACTGTGATAAAGTCAGGATAAACTCCAAGCTCCAACATCGCCTTACAAATTGCATAGAACTCTGATTTTTTCCCAACACAGAACTTAAATCCAACAGGCTTTCCACCTGATAAATCTCTGAGCTTATCTAAAAACAAAATTAATTCTTTAGGTGTTGAAAATGCACTATGACTAGATGGTGAGTGAACATCCTCTCCTACTTTTACAGCCCTAATTTTTGCAATTTCTTCATTTACTTTTTTTCCAGGTAATAATCCACCATGACCAGGCTTTGCTCCTTGAGAAACTTTAAGCTCTATCATCTTAACTTGCTCTAGTGATGCCTTTTGCTTAAACATCTCTTCACTAAAATTTCCATTCTCATCTCTACAACCAAAATAGCCAGTTCCGATTTGCCAAACAAGATCGCCTTTATATTTTTCATGATAAGAAGAAATAGAACCCTCTCCTGTATTATGATAAAAGCCACCAAGTTGCGCTCCCCAGTTTAGGGCCATAACAGCATTCTTACTTAAAGAGCCATAGCTCATAGCACTTATATTTAGTCTTGAGCACGAATAAGGTTTTGTGCACTTATCAGATCCGACTTTGATTCTATCCTCACTAATATCCATCTTTGTTGTAATAATAGAATGCTCAAGCCACTCCGTACCAGACTCGTACAAATCATGCTGGGTACCAAAAGCTGATGTATCAATTTCACCTTTTGCTCTTTGATAAACAACACTTCTTTTTTCTCTTGAAAATGGTCTTCCATCATCAAATCGTTCAATAAAATATTGCTGAATCTCTGGGCGAATCTCTTCGAGAAGATATCTAAAGTGTCCAAGTACAGGATAATTTCTTAGAATCGTATGCTGCTTTTGAAATGTATCTCGAATTCCTAAAGCAAAAATCGGTACCTCTAATAAATACAAATACCAAAATGTCTCATTCAAATAATGACCAAGAGCAAACGTTCCTCCCAAAATGGGAATAATTGATAGTAAAAAATAAGTTCTCATAGTTTTAAATCCTTTAAAACATTATAGTAGAGACTGTTTTACTCAGCTAACCTTTATGAAATAAGGCAGCAATTTCCTCACCTCATATTCAATTCAACTCTCCCCATAAAACTCTCGATAAGTCTTCTAAGAGGTAATGATGGAAAATAATATTATAAATTTAGTTGATGTAATTGCTCAAAAAAAAGAGGTTCAAACCTTTCAAAATGAGCATGTAGCTCCTTTAAAAATTGAGGATGAAAAAATATCTCAAAGAAGAATCTACAGCTTTATCGTTGATTTTACTTCTATTCTATTAATCAACACATGTATTCAAACGGCTTATGCTGTGAGCATTAACGAATTTCTATACAGCGTAAACCTTCAGGCGAGAATGGATCTTTTTAGCCAAAGTCTCCCTTTCCAAGTTGGAGTTTTTCTACTTACCTATTGTGCATATTTTTTCTATTCACTTTATGTAATGGATGGGCAAACATTTGGGAAAAAAGTATTTAAGCTTCATGCTGTAAAAGACTCTTATATTTTTAATGAAAGCGAATCAGAAACTTTAAGTCTCACTGATTCTTTTAGAAGAACAATGGGATACTTAGGATGTTACCTTTCTTTTGGCTCTTTCTTTGTTTTCTCAATGATGTCTGAGGATAAGCGTGGATTACCAGATTACTTCTCCTCTTCGAGAACAGTAAGTGAAGAGTGGTTAGTATCAAATAAATTTTACCGCTCAATTGATCCTGAACAAGTTCAAATTGATGTCGATAGCCTATCTATGGCACAGAATTCTGTGGCCTAAGACTTACTCAACCAATAAAATTTTCTTCTTATTTTTTAGATTGAATATGTAGTTCTTCGTATTGATCTGGAGTTGCTACACTTGGCGCCTGACACATAAGATCTGTCGCTGCATTTGTTTTTGGAAATGCAATTGCGTCTCTAATATTATCTGTTTTTGCCATAAGCATAACTGTTCTATCCATTCCAAATGCAATACCTGCATGAGGAGGAGTTCCATACTTAAGAGCTTCTACAAAGAATCCAAATTTTGCTTGAGTTTCTTCTTCTGTAAATCCAAGAGTTTTAAACATCTGAGACTGAACATTTGTATCAAAAATTCTCAGCGATCCACCACCCATCTCGTATCCATTACAAACAAGGTCATAAGCTTCAGCTGGCATATTTGCCAATTTTTCTTTATCTCCGCTCATAAAATCATCTAAGCAGTCAATCTTTGGCATAGTAAAGGGGTGATGACATGCATAGAATCTTCCATCTTCATCATCGTATTCAAGAAGTGGAAAGTCATTAACCCATAAGAATTTATAATCATCTTTATTAATCAAATCTAAAGTCTTTCCAAAGTGACGTCTTGTAACATCAGCACATGCATGAACAACACTTGCTTTTGCATCAGCAAAGAAAAAGAAAGTTCCATCAGAACTATTGGCCTTCGCCTTTAATGCATTATAAGTTTCATCATTTATAAATTTAGAAATACCACCAGTTCTTTCATCAGAGTTTACTTTAAACCAAGCAACCCCTTTTCCACCGTGAGGTTTAACGACTTCAGCTAATGCATCAAGCTCTTTTCTTGAAAACTCTTTGGTAGCTTTATCAACAAAAATGGATTTAACCATTCCACCATTTGAAAGAGCTTCGTCAAAAACTTTAAAGCCAGCAGACTTAACCTCTGCATCTACAACCATGTGCTCTAAACCAAATCTTGCATCCGGTTTATCACTTCCATAAAGTCTCATCGCTTCAGGGTAGCCCATTACTTCTATTTCAAATGAATCATCTTTCTTAAAAAGTCTTCTTACAATTTTGGTTGCAAGGTTTTTTAAATATTCTTGAGTTGCAAAACTTACTTCAATATCGATTTGAGTAAATTCAGGCTGTCTATCAGCTCTCAAATCTTCATCTCTAAAGCACTTACAAATTTGAAAGTATTTATCCGTATTACCGATCATTAAAAGCTGTTTTAAAGTTTGCGGTGATTGAGGAAGAGCATAAACTTTTCCTGGATGAACACGTGAAGGCACAACATAGTCACGAGCTCCCTCTGGAGTTGTCTTATAAAGAATAGGTGTTTCTACTTCAGTAAACCCCTCTTCATACAAAGCCATTCTTGTCTCTTTCATCGCCTCAGAGCGAAGAGAAATCATTCTTTGTAAGTATTCACCTCTAAGGTCAAGGTAGCGATACTTTAAACGTAAGTCTTCAGTAGCACTTACTTTTCCGTGTGGAAGAAAAGGAACTTCTGCGGCATGAGATAATTCTTTAATTTCGCTAACAGAAACTTCAACTTCTCCTGTAGCCATATTTTTATTTAATGCCGAGTCAGGACGTTTACGAACAACACCTGTGGCCATTATTACAGATTCTAATGAAAAAGATTTTAAAACAGATGCTTCACCTTTGAATTCATCAAAGCTCAACTGCGTAACTCCAAACTTATCTCTAATATCTATAAAATGAAGCCCACCCAAATCTCTAGACTTATTAACCCATCCACAAAGTGTAACAGTTTGACCAACTTGATCGATATTTAACTGCCCACATGAGTGAGTCTTCATAAGACCTTTAAGATTTGTACTAGCGCTGTTGTGATAATTCATAGTAAACTCTCCTTATGAAATTTATACACGAATTTGGATTAAAGCTCATTATAATTTTTGCACTATTTTCTGGTGTTTCATGCAATGAATCAAACCCAATCAACCCTTTTCGCGAATACAAAAAAATCACACTTACAACGGAGTCAGGAACAGAGATTCAAACCTACGTTGCCAAAAGTGCCGACAAACAGCGTCTGGGTTTAAGTTTTGTACAACCCAGTGATTTTAACGATGATGATGCTATGTTATTTACAGGCGAGACCTATAAAATGAGACAGTTTTGGATGCCTGAGACATTTTTTAATTTAGATATATTTTTTCTTGGCTCAAACTTTGAAATACTAGATGTACACAGAAATATTCAACACTACACTAAAAGAACTCCCCAAGAAGCCGTTCCTCTGAGTAAAGTTTCTTACTGCCAACATGTTTTAGAACTAAAGGCCACAAGCCCTATTAGTAAAAGTCTTAAGGTTGGTGATAAATTAAAGTCTAGTGAGAGTCTTTAGAAAATAAAATAAGATATTCATTTGAAGCGATTACACCTAAATGGTCTCTTGCCATCTTTCTTTGATATTTTCCACTTGTTTGAATTTTATGAATTTGAGCTACTAGCTCTGAATTTTCTTTTTTAACAAGAGCAAGCTTTTGATGATTATCCTCAATCGTACTCTCTAATTTATAATAATCAACGATTCCGTTTTCCATTAAAAGAAGTCTTAAAAACATCATGCATGCAATTGCCCACCAAAACTTTTGCCAGGTCCACTCAAACTTTGCAGTACTCCCCACTCTTCTTTTAGGAGCTTTTACATATTTAACTTTTGATGAAGCTTTTCTTGGAGCTCTTTTTTTACGAGTTCCCGTAATTCCTATCTCATCAACTGCAGTTGGAAGTGTTCTTCTTGAGCGTCTTGGTATACTACTTGGAGCCGTACTCTGTAGAGGCTCTGCAGCAAAGCCTTGAGGCTGTGAGTAATTATTTGTTGAATTATTATCGAATACAAATTCCAATCTAACGTCCTGTTTTTATTGTGCTTTCTATAATATTGTATCAATTATAGAATTTCAACACAACAAGCCAAAAAAAGGGAAAAAATTTCGACCTATTTTAATCTGGAAATAATTTGATCTAAACGTGGATAAGAACAGTTGGTTTTAACAGAGTTGTCAGTTCCAGGTCTGATGAGCTGAGTGACATTACCAAAAAGAATGTATCTCTTTAACAAACTAGGATCTCGATTTAAATCTTTAAAGGATTTAATACTAAAAGTGTCATATCGTTTTGAAGAAGCCGAGTCCTCAGTAAACTCTAAATAAATATCGGCACTATCCCCTATTTGTAATTCAAACTCAGGTTTGCTGCCAGTAATTTTTATTTCTTTTTGAAGTTTTAAATGTTTTGAGTCTAGAGTTTTACAATTTTGTCCCAGACGTCCACCAGTACATATTTTTTTTACAAGATAAACACTTGAGTAACTTCCAGTTATTGTTTGAACTTTATTCGATCTTAAAATATTTATCTTTGATAATTTTTCTAGTTTATTTAGGTACTGAGCTTTATAGGGCTTTTTTACCTGTTTCCACCAATCAAACCAAGAGCGCAACATCTCAGTCGAACAACGGTCCTTATTTCTTATAAGAGTAGAATTAATAAAAACTTCTCTTTTAAGTTCTTTTTTAAGCTTTCTTTGAAACTTCTTAATTGTATTTGCTTGGGCTACAGTTGATACTGCTAAAATAATAAATAGAATTTTTCTCATATAAGAATTCTAAAAGAAAAAAGGCCCTTTTAAAAGGGCCTTCTCAACTATTAATTTCTAAGTATTTTTTTTTACTATCTATTAAAGTTTCTGCTTCCACCGCTGCTTCTTGATCTTCTTTCAGATCCTCCACCGCTACTTGGACGACTTCCTCTATGACCAGCTCCACCGCCAGAACCACCACGGCTACTAAATCCTCTTCCACCACGACGAGGAGATCCTCCACCGCGATTTCCGTTTCTTCTTCCTCTACCTTCTCCGGCAGGGCGAGCAGCTGCAACTTCAATATTTACTTTTCTATCTTTAAACTCAGAGTTTGCAAGACCTAATACTTTATCAGTTAATGCTTCTGGAATTTCAAAGAAACTAAAACCTGGTTTAATATCAATTCTTCCAATCTCCGAACCACTTACATCAATACCACGAGCAACAAAATTAATTAATGCACCAGTATTCATTCCAGCGTCTTGACCAACATTTACGAAAAATCTTTGATAACCAGCTTGAGTTCCACCTGCACGAGCTCCTCTTTCGCCTCTATCACTTCTCTCACCTCTTTCAACATCAAGAGGCTGTGCTTTTTGGTAACGCTTAAGATTTTGCTCAAAAACATAACCATATACAGCTTGCATGATTTCTTCTTTAGATCTATCAGAGAAATTCTCAACAAAAGATACATAACTTGAATCTTCAGCTGAATCAAAATTCTCAATAGCGCTATCAAATTTAGAGAAAGCTTTTTCTGTTAATACATTTAAGATTTCTTTAACTTCTGGAAGTTTAATTTTTTCAATTTTTGCTTTTGTAATTCTTTCGATATCACGAACTCTTCTTTGCTCACCTGGCTCAATAATAGATAATGCAATACCTTTATTTCCACCACGACCAGTTCTACCAATTCTATGAACATATGATTCGTTGTCTTGAGGTAGAGAGAAGTTAATTACGTGAGTCAGGTCTGTTACGTCGATTCCACGAGCAGCAACATCTGTACAAACAAGAAGATTAATCTTCTTTTGCTTAAACTTTCTCATCGTTAGGTCTCTTTGCTCTTGAGACATATCACCATGAAGAGCATCTGAAGGATAACCACGAACATTTAACTCATCAGTTAATTCTTTCGCTCCAACTTTTGTTCTTGTGAAAACGATTGCATATGTATTTTGATTAAAATCTAGGTAACGACAAAGCGCCTCTGCCATATTGTTTCTTCTAACAACACAGAACTGCTGAGTAATAGAATCAGAAGTTAAGATTTTCTTTGTTACTTTAACCATTTGTGGATCACAAAATTGGCTATTAATTAAATTAACAATTGGCTTTGGCATTGTTGCAGAGAACATCCAAATTTTCTTTTCAGGAACCTTTGCAACGATTTCTGTTACGTCGTCAAAGAATCCCATATCAAGCATTTCATCAGCCTCATCTAAGATTGCAAACTTAACTTTCTCAAGTCTAAGTCCATCTCTTTTAATAAAGTCTAACATTCTACCTGGAGTACCAACAATTACTTGTGGGCGTTTTCTTTTAAGATCTCTAATTTGACCAGAGATAGGAACTCCACCATAAATGGCAACAGTACTAACTGGTTCAAATTTAGATAGTTTTTCAAACTCTTGGCAAATTTGATTTGCAAGCTCACGTGTTGGAGCAAGAACGATCGCTTGGATGTCCTTAGAATTGAAGTCAATTTTTTCAAATAATGGAAGTGCAAAGGCCGCTGTTTTTCCAGTTCCTGTTTGCGCTTGTCCAATAAAATCCATATCGCCACTCATTAGAATAGGGATTGATTTTTCTTGAATTTCAGAGGGTTTTTCAAAGCCAAGAGCTTCGATAGCCTTCAAAGAAGACTCTTTTAGATTTAGTTCACTAAATAACATCGTTTTTCCTTTCTCAAACTGGTTACAGTTTTTTGAGAATTTGCTAGCCAATGTCACACACCGGCTTGGTCCACGACATTCTTTAGATTAATTAAGGGCTCCTTCTACCATGGTGAATTATAAACGCAAGGCAAAATTGAAGAATTTATAGACCTAGCGGCACAATACTGATAAAAACAGCCAAATTGACTAAACACAGGATAAAAAATGGCCATAGATAAAGAGAAGCTAGAGAACTACTTTGTTGAACTTGAAAAATTGAATTCTGACCAAATGATGGCAAGAGTTGAAAAGTACCTTGATGAAGAGACGATTGAGTTATTTGTTGATCACCTTGAAGAGTTCTATGGTGTTGAAGATGAAGATCAACTTGGTATGCTTGCTCAAATTATGGTTAGTGGATTCGTTGCTGCAAAAGAAGTTAATTAGTTTTAGCTAATTCATGCAAGCTGAAAAATTTAATAAGATCATTTCAAAATATAAAAATATCATCTTTGATTATGGTGGGATTTTTGTCGACATCGATTATCAAAATACAACAAATATCCTTAAGTCTTTATCAAGTTCAGATATTGTTGATGAGCTTTATTCCAAACATTCTCAAATAGAATTTTTTAGCCAATTTGAGACAGGAAAAATATCTGCCGATGTCTTTTTACAAAATCTTTGTGAGCAGCTTGGCGTTGATTCTTCTAAAAAGACGGATTTAAAAGCTGCATGGAATGCAATGCTTTTTGATATCAAAAAAGAAAGAATAAATTACTTAAAAGAAATAAAGAAAACAAAAAGAATCTTCATGCTAAGTAATATCAATTCAATCCATGAAGAACATTTAGAGAATTATATACAAGAAAATAATATCTCTGATTTTTATAATCTTTTTGAAAAAGTATATTTTTCTCATCATATTGGCCTTAGAAAACCAAATCCAGAAATTTTCGAATTAGTCCTTAAAGAAAATAATTTATTGAAAGAAGAAACTCTTTTTATTGATGATTCAATCCAACATATAAATTCAGCAAATGAAATTGGTATCCACGCCATTCATCTTGACCCGCCAAATACATTTATTTGTTAAAGCTTATTAAAACGAATAGCCAAGCCTGAGGTTTAAGAAGCTAATATTGATAGGATATCTATCATCAACACCTGGCCCATCTTCCTCAATAACAGAAATCTCTCTAAAGATCCCAGCCCAGTCACAGGCTAATGAAAAGTTATCCCAGTCCCATTGATTTCCTATTCTGAAACCTATTCCCAACGTTGTATAATGAGTTTTATTTGTTGGTCGATATTCAAAATCAGCGTTAAAGTCAAAGTCATCTGCTTTGACTTGATTTAAGTAATAAAGACTTGGGCTAATATAGAAAGTACTAGAAGGAATAAATTGATAGCTTAGCAGATACAGCTGACCATTGTCTTCTTCTTCAAAATCATCGTCATTACTTCTTCCTTCTAATGCAGAGAATTCCAGTGAAAGAATACTCTTCTTATTGATAAAGTATCCAAAAGAGGCCCCTTTAGTATTCGCTCCGAAATTCACTCCGGTTTGAAGAGTTACAATATATTTTTTCCCTTCTCTATTTTTTTGAGAGAATGCGAAAGCACTCGGTAAGATAAGCATACATATAAGAAAAAATCTAACTAAAGACATAGCTACTTCCTTTTTAATTTTTAAATAATTGCTGGTTTATACTATAACTGAGACTGGATTTGAACCCAAAATGATCTAAGATTCGCTAGCTCCATCATAAAAAGATTCGCTTGTTTTAATGAATCAATATAAGGAGCATCTTGAGAGTTCATCTCTAGATGTCTAAGGTATTCCCAAAATTCAAATCCACTATCTCCATCTGTTAGAATTTTTACAAATGAATTAAAGATTTGGTTTGTCTCATCACTTTTGATCGTAAATTGCCCATGAGCACTTGAGTAGTCATGGATTGGAAATAAGAGTTTAAAGTAACCATAGAGTTTATTAAATTTTTCTATGGCCTCTTTAGTATCACCTAATGGCCCCAGCTTAATAAGAGAGTCCATCGTTTCTGTTCTTGAAAGTTTAAAAAAGATTTTTAATTCACAACCCTCTTTTTTAACCCACCAGCTATCTCCTGGATCACTTACGTTAAATACGTGTTCTTCAAAAACAGGAAAGCGCTTATTGGCCAGTTCAGACTTAATTTGAAGTGCTAGCTCAAAAAGATCACATTCAAAGTATTGAAGCTTCTCTTTTACCGGCAAATCATCACCAAGAAGCCTTAGACTTGGATAATCTTCAGGTGCATTTAAAATTTTTGAATAATCAGCTGATAAATCTTTTGATTCAAATACTCTAATAACAAATGTAGAGGATTTTTTTTCTAAGTGATAAAATACTCCAGGAGTGGCCTCTGGAGCAAAAGCATCCATTTGGTCAGAAAAATCCATAAAGGGATTTTTATTCAATCCTGTACTATTTGAAAATGTCTCTTTTACAAGAGCATCAATATCATCAAAAAACATGCAACTTCCTTGTTACCAAAGTAATTTAACTAAATTTAACAAGAAGATTACAATTAGAGGGCTAAAATCTACTGGCAAATCAGCCGGCAGTATTTTTCGAATAGGTTTTGTTGAATAATCAGCAATTTTTCTAATCGACTTGGCCCAATTTTGATCTTGGAACTGAGGCAAGTAGCTTAAAATCGCATCAGCAAGAACAATTACAATGTAAATATTAATGATAAATCTAATCATACTTAAAATTGTAAAAACAATCGTGCATGATGGCAAGTTTTTGAGAAAATCGAGCTTAACCTATTTTATAACCGGCCATATAACTAGCAACTAATAATAAGCCCATCATTGCCCAAAAGAATTTTACTGCCGATTGTGGCCATCTTTTAAGAACAATATGTCCACTCATTCCAATGAATATCCAAATTGCCATTTTAATATTAATCCAAAGTGGCCATGAACCTTTCATTACACCTAGACGAGCACCAAGACCCATTCCACCTGTAACGATCAATAAAAGAAAAACTCCCGTTAGGATTTTTTCTAGCTTAAAGCTTTGGTTAGATTTGGCCTTAACTGCTGCCATTGCATAAGTTGCAAAAAAGAGAACAATTGAGACGATATGAATAATTTTATAAACTTGATATGACATTTTTAAATCCTCGCTAGTGTATTTTTAAATAATTTCCAAAAAAGTTCAACTGACTCGATCTCAACCCTCTCATCAGGTGAGTGTGCGCCAGTTATAGTTGGCCCAAACGAGCAAACATCTATTGGTCCAATCTTATCTCGTAAAATACCACACTCAAGTCCAGCATGTATGGCCTTAATTTGTGGTTTTTCATTAAATGTTTCCGTGTAAACAGATGCAACAGTATCTAGAACCGGATTTTCTCTCACTGGTTTCCAAGATGGATATTCCGAGTTTTTTGACCAAATCACATGACTTGCTTCACTGAGAGAAATTAGCTTTTGTTCAATGCTTTTAATTTCATTTCTATCAAAGAAGCGAAGAGAGCTTAAAACATACAATTTAGCGTTCATTATAATTACGACGGCCATATTATTGCTCGTTGAAGTAATTTCTCTATCATTCAGATCAAAAGAGTGAGCTCCATGAGGAAAAAGAGTTAAAAAGGTTAAAATATTCTGAAATTCTCTCTTTTCTAGAACAGAAGCTTCATAGAAATCGAGTTTTTCTAAAGTAAATTTAAATTTTTGATCATTTTTAGGAAGAAAACCTAAAAGTTCTTCTTTATATTCGTTTATTAAGTCTTGAGCCTTGGTGTAATCACTTTTATCGATTCTTAAAACACTAAATCCATCTCTTGGAATAATATTATGAGCTTTTCCACATCTAAAACTCTCTAATTCAACTCCGATTTCTCTACTGAGCCTTTGAATTAATGTAATTAGAACCTTATTTGAGTTTCCTCTTTGCTCATGAATATCTAATCCACTGTGCCCACCGATAAAATCAGAAACAGACAATCTAACAACTAAATCTTTTTTTGATTCAGTTAAATCTAAATCACGGTTAAAATCGTAATCAATTCCACCAGCACATCCAATATAAAGACTTCCCCACTCTTCAGTGTCCAGATTTAGCATTTTTTTAGATTTTAAATGCTCAACTTCAAGTCCTAAGGCTCCATTAAGTCCCGTTTCTTCATCTGTTGTGAAAAGAAGCTCAAGTGGAGGGTGTGATAAAGACTCATCAAAGATTGTGGCCAAAGCAGCTGCACATCCAATTCCATTATCAGCTCCTAAAGTTGTACTATTTGCACATAACCATCCATTTTCAACGTAAATATCTAGAGGGTCTTCTTTAAAGTTAATTTTATAACCAGGTAGCGCATCCGTAACCATATCAATATGATTTTGAATGATAAGAGGTTCATCGTTTTCACGACCATTTTTACCTGGAACATAAATAATTATATTACCAGCACCGTCTATATTCGTTTTAAGGTTCTTTGTTTGCGCTAAATTTAAAATATATTCAGAAATTTTTCCTTCAAACTTAGAAGGCCTTGGCGTTTGGGTAAAATCATAAAAGATATCCCATAAATGTTTGGGATTATTAGGATATTGATCCGGTTTTGACATTATTTTCTCCTCTATTTTTTTTAAATAGCACAACTGAGTCACTAATGTCTAAAATTTCATAGTTAAACTCACTACAAATCCACTGCATACTCTCTTTTGAGTAAAGACTTATATGAGTATCGTCTTTGATGTAATACCAATTTTTAAAATCGATAGAATCATTAAAAATAGAAGTCTTTATGGCCAAAATTCCACCATATCTAAGAAGAGAATCCATTTTTTTAAAACTCTTTACCGGCTCATTGAAGTGTTCCGCTACTTCACAGCAAGTAATATAATCGTATGTTGCGTGTAATAGAGCTTCATTTGGAGCGAAGTAAGGATCGTAGCCTTCAATTTTGTAGCCATCTTCTTTTAGAATTTCACACATCATCGGATAGGGACCACAACCAAAATCGAGTCCAATATTATTAGGTTTTATAAATTTTTTTAAAGGATCAATTAGAGTTCTTAAAAATTTTTCATAACCATCAGTTCTTTCTGTGTTGTTATGATGCTCATATCTTGATTTCTCGAGGCTTTTAGGTAAATGCAATCTAGGATCTAAAAAAATTAACAAACAACTCTCACAGCGATAAAAAAGGCGTTTAAAGCCATCTTTTTCTTTATAAAAGTCTTTGATCTTTAAATTTTTGCAAAGAGGACACTCAATTTGCATTTTTATCTGCTTTAATCCATCCAGTTACTGCAAGTTTTAATGCTTTTTCAACAGGTATATCAACTTCAACGACACTTGATTTTGGAACTATTGTTGTAAATCCTCCAAGCATATAACTCATTGGTATATAAACTGCGATATTTTCTTCTTCAATTGTGTTTTGTGGAAGATCAGAAAACTCTTCACGTGTAACGAGTCCAATTGATCTAAAACCTAGTTTTTCAAAGTTAACGATAACAACTTTTTTCATATCGTTATTATCGCTTCCACCAAAAAGAGACATTAAATCTTTTAGCGGGCTGTATATTGCTTTTAAAAATGGAAGTCGCTCAAACTGAGAAGTTGCCCAAGAGATAATTCTACCTGTAATGAAATTACCAGCAAGAATACCAACTCCAATTAGAGCGATACAAGCAAAGGCAATTCCTAGTCCAGGAATATACAGAGCTGGACCAATTAAGTCTTTTATAAGTCCACCAAATAGACTTTCGGCCTTAGTTGCAATGGCCAATAAAAGGTAAATTGTTAAAATTATAGGAAGGACAACAATTAATCCCCTAAAAAACAGTCTGTTTATCGTTTTCACTAGATTTTCTCCCAAAAAAAAAGCCACTCCCAAGGAAGTGGCCTTTCTTTATTAAAAAGATGTCTTAATTACTTCTTTTTAGCTACTTTTTTCTTAGTCGCTTTCTTTGCAACTTTCTTCTTAGTTGCTTTCTTAGCTACTTTTTTCTTTGTAGCTTTCTTAGCAACTTTCTTCTTAGTTGCTTTTTTCTTAGCTACTTTCTTTTTTGTAGCTTTTTTAGCAACTTTTTTCTTAGTTGCTTTCTTTTTTGCTACTTTTTTCTTAGCTTTTTTAGCTACTTTCTTCTTAGTTGCTTTTTTCTTAGCTACTTTTTTCTTAGTAACTTTTTTCTTAGCTACTTTTTTCTTAGTTGCTTTCTTAGCTACTTTCTTCTTTGTAGCTTTTTTCTTAGTAACTTTTTTCTTAGTTACTTTTTTCTTAGCTACTTTCTTTTTTGTAGCTTTTTTAGCTACTTTCTTCTTAGTAGCCTTCTTTGCTACTTTCTTTTTTGTTGCTTTTTTCTTAACTGCCATATTTCCTCCCAGAAATAAATGATCATAGATAATAAAACATAATCAATTTTAGGATAAACACATTTTTATTTTAACGCAAATAAAAAATATAAAATTTGTTTTCAAATCGGACGTTTTTCTTATTCACTTAAGTTTTTTTATTAAAGTATTTTTGAAAGATAAAAAAGAAAAACGCCAAAACATTAGTTATTAGTTTGTCTTGGCGTTTTATTTGGTTTTAAATTAAATGGAATAAAATTCTATTTTTTTTTGAATTTACTATAATTTTTTTTATTCTCTACTATGAAATTTCTTCCGTTTCTCGCTCTAAAAACTCGAAATCGACACTTTTATCAGCTAATTTAGCTATAACTTTGCCACCTTTTTCTAATTTTCCGAATAAAACTTCATTAGCAAGTGCTCTTCTGAGCTGTTCATCGATCAATCTTCCAATAGGTCTTGCCCCCATTTTTTGATCATATCCACTTGAAGCGAACCATTTCATTAAATCTTCTTCAACCTCTAATTCAACACCCTTTTCAAGTAATTGATCCTCTAATTCCATCACAAATTTCTCTACAATTGAGATGATGTTAACATCTGTTAAGTGATTGAAGTAGATTATGGAGTCTAATCTATTTCTAAATTCAGGTGTAAAGTAGTTCTTCAGTGCTTGATCTCGCTTAACAGTGTTGAAAGTTGTGCCTTTTCCAAAGCCAATACTTCCACTCTCCATCTGTTTTGCACCTGCATTTGACGTCATAATGAGAATTACGTTTCTAAAGTCTGTCGTTTTTCCATTAGAATCAGTTAATTTTCCATGATCCATCACCTGTAGAAGAATATTGAAAATATCTGGGTGTGCTTTTTCTATTTCATCTAAAAGTAGAACAGAATAAGGATTTTTATTAATTTTTTCAGTTAAGATTCCACCTTGATCAAATCCAACATAACCTGGAGGAGCTCCTATGAGTTTTGCAACTGCATGCTTTTCCATATATTCAGACATATCAATTCGTTCAAAATTAATTCCCATTGTTAATGAAAGCTGTTTTGCAAGTTCAGTCTTCCCAACTCCTGTTGGTCCAGCAAATAAAAATGAAGCTATTGGCTTATTTTGATTACCAAGTCCTGAACGAGATAAAATGATTGAATTTGAAACTTTATCAACGGCCTCATCTTGACCAAAGATTAATAATTTTAAATCTCTTTCAAGGTTTTTAATTTTATCTTTTTCACTAACAGAAATTGTTTTTTCTGGAATTCTCGCAATCTTTGCAACAATATGTTCAATATCAGAACTTATAATGCTGTAAGGATCCTCTTTTGTTGGTTTGTTTTTAATTCTTGAATAGGCACCAACTTCATCAATCACATCGATAGCCTTATCTGGCAGTTTTCTATCAGTAATATGTTTATTAGATAAACTAACTGTTAAATTAATTATTTCATCTGAATATTTAACATTGTGATGATCTTCAAATTTTTCTTTAAGACCTCTTAGAATTCTTTCAGTATCAGGTAATGAAGGTTCATGAACATCTATCTTTTGAAATCTTCTTGTAAGGGCTTGATCTTTTTCAAAGAATTTTCTGTATTCATCATAAGTCGTACTTCCCATGACCTTTAAGGTTCCACGGCTCAAAGCTGGCTTTAAAAGATTTGAAGCGTCCATACTTCCAGCATTAGTAGATCCTGCACCAATGATATTGTGTATTTCATCTATAAAAAGAATTGATCCTTTTTCTTTGTTTAATTCAGTGATCGCTTTGATAATGCCTTTAAGTCTTTCTTCAAAGTCTCCTCTAAATTTTGTACCCGCTAATAATGAAGCCATATCAAGAGATAAAATTTGTGTACCAGCAATAATATCTGGAACTTTATTCTCTTCAATCAGCTGAGCTAGTCCTTCAGCAATCGCAGTCTTTCCAACTCCGGCCTCTCCAACAAAAATGGGATTATTTTTTCTTCTTCTACAAAGAACTTGAATCGCTCTTTGGAGCTCTTCTTCTCTTCCAATGATAGGATCTATTTTTCCCTCACGAGCAAGTTCATTTAAGTTAATTGTAAACTCTTCTAGAATCTTTTTTGTTTTATCTTCAGTTGCTAACGGATCAACTTCTTCCGTTTCTTCTTTCTCTGAAGTTACAGGCTTATCTGCTCCATGAGCAATCTTCTCAACAAGATCAATTCTCTCTACTCCTTGTTTCTTCAAGAAGTAAACTCCGTGACTCTCTTTAGAACTATACATTGCAACCATTAAATTCAATGGCATTATTTCTTTTTTTCCAGATTGCTGAACATGAACAGCTGCTCTTTGAATTACTCTTTGCAGACTTAAACTTATTTCTGGTTGATAGAAGACTCCACTTGAGTTTGCGATTTTTCTCATATCTTCATTTGCAAACTGCTCTTCCCCAAGTTCTTCAATCTCCTCTTCAGTGAGTAGACTAAAATTATTTGAGTCATCAACAAACTCTTCTAAATCTTTTTTTAATTCAAGAAGATTTACGCCACAGTCAGCGAGAACCCTCTTAACCGACTCATCACTCATAAGTGCGAGAAGAACATTTTCTATCGTTAGAAATTCATGCTTAAGTGTATTAGCTTTTCGAATTGCTTTATTTAAAAGTAGTTCTAATTGGGTACTAATCATTTCTTTAACCTTTTTGTTTGTCCGAAACTACAAATAAGATGGTATCAATCTTCAGAATCGCAAGGTTCAAATGAACATTTTAATGGATGCCCCTTTCCCCTGGAGTATTTATTTACTTTTGAAGTCTTTGACTCTGCCACCTCATGTGTATAGATTCCACATATGCCTACTCCATCATGATGAACCTTGAGCATGATCGCATGAGATTCTTCGTAATTCTTTTGAAAGAATTTTTGCAACGTATGAATCACAAATTCCATTGTTGTGTAGTCATCATTGTGGATCAAAACCTTATACATTGCAGGTTTTTTAACTTTTACTTTATCAACTGTTGCTACTCCCGGTTCCCCAGTAGCTGTATCTTTTTCACTCATAGTGATATATTATAGCTGAAATTATGAAAAACACCTCCATTATCGCCAATAGAATGGCCAAAAATTTAAAAAAGTTGAAAAAATGGTTAGATAGAGAATCAATTCAAGCCTATCGACTTTATGACAGAGATATACCTGAGTATCCCTATATTGTAGATATCTACTCAGACTATGCCCTTGTCTATGAAAGAGGTAAAAAACTAGAAGACGATGAGCACTCTCTTCGCGCAAAGCATATGGGCGAAGTTTATAATGCAATCAAAGATGTTTTGGGCATCTCTGAAGAAAGAATTATTCTTAAAAAACGCGAAGTTCAAAAAGGAACTTTTCAATACGAAAAGAACGATGATGAAGATGAAAGAATTACAGTTAAAGAAAGAAAATTTCTTTATCATATAAATCTTTATGATTATCTTGATACTGGTTTATTTCTAGACCATAGACCCCTTAGAAATATTATTTATAAAGATTCAAAAAATAAAAAAGTTCTCAATCTTTTTGCTTATACAGGATCAATTTCAGTTGCAGCCGCTATGGGTGGAGCACATGTTACGACAGTAGATATGTCTAATACATATCTTAACTGGGCGAAAGATAATTTCAGATTAAATCATATTCAATTTTCAAGTCATAGCTTTGTTAAAGCAAATACATTTGATTTTTTAAGATCTGATCAAGATAAATACGATATTATTATCTGTGATCCTCCAAGTTTCTCAAATTCAAAAAGCATGGATGGAACTTTTGATGTCGGTCGAGATCACGCAGGCCTTATTCTAATGTGTATGAATAGACTAAAGGATGATGGCATCCTTTATTTTTCAAATAATCTTCGTTCTTTTAGAATGGATAAAGAGATCCTTGAAAAATATAAAGTTAAAGACATAACTTTAAAATCGATTCCTCAAGACTTCAGAGACTTAAAAATTCACACTTGTTTTGAAATTAAAAACTTATAATTCAATACCTAGAGGGCAATGATCACTTCCTAAAACCTCAGGCAAGTGAAAGCTTCTTTTAATTTTTCCAATGAATTCTTTTGTTACGCAAAAATAATCAATACGCCAACCAATATTTTTTTCTCTACAATTACTTCTATATGTCCACCAAGTGTAATGCCCGTTTTCTTCCATAGGAGTAAAGTGTCTAAATGTATCTACAAAACCATTTGCAAAGAATTTGTCCATCCACTCTCTTTCAATTGGAAGAAAGCCTGTTGATTTCTTATTTGATTTTGGATTAGCAAGATCCATCTCAGTATGTGCAGTATTATAGTCACCACAAATAACGATCTCTTTTTTTAATTTCTTTTTTAATTTTAATGCCTCTTCCATAACTGCATCGGAGAAAGACAATTTATAAGGAACTCTTCCGTGATCTCTTTGACCGTTTGGAAAATAACAATTAAATAAAACAAAGTTATCATATTCAGCAATAAGGCAACGCCCTTCACTATCAAACTCTTCTATTCCTAAACCTTCCCAAACTTGGATAGGTTCTTTTTTTGTAATAATACAAACGCCTGAGTAACCTTTCTTTTGGGCACTATGAATATAAAAATGCTCTGATCTGGCCATAAGCTCTTCTGGGAATTGTTCTTCTAGAGCTTTAATCTCCTGGAGACAAATAATATCTGGTTTTTCAGTATCTAGAAATTCATTAAACCCCTTCGCATAACAAGCTCTAATACCATTTACATTCCAAGAAATTATTTTCATTTTTTATTCACCTTAATCTTTTTCAAAAAAAAAGCCCTCCAATATGGAGGGCTCAAATCTATATAATTAAATTCTAATTATAAGTTTCTTAACTCTTTAATGTTTGTAATGAAAGTTACATCTTCACCGTTTCCAGAATCATTTCCAATTCTGTTAGAAACTCTACATCCACCATTGTTTACATAATCTTGAGCTCCACGAACTAAGATTCCTTCAACTTCACCAGTAGCTACGTTGAATACAGCTGAACCAGAGTTACCACCGTAAGTATCAAGGTTTGCAGAAAAATATTTTCCTGAAAGAGACTTAACATAAGCACCGTCAGCAATTTTTGTTGGAAGTCCACTTGGGTGACCGATAACAACTAATTTATCACCTTTGTTGATTTTTCCAGACTTTCTAAATTTAAGAGGTCTTTTGTTTGAAACAACTCTATCAAGCTCAATTAGAGCGTAATCATTTTTGTCCCAGCTAGATAGCTTACGAGAAATGATTTTTTTACAGTTATAAACATTCTCTTCTTTAATGTTCATGTTTGCATCTGTTTCATTATTCATTTTGTAATTAAATACCCAGTGGCTTTTATTACAGTCAGACATGTTCTCAATACAGTGACCTGCAGTTACTAAGTACTTGTCACTTACAAGAAATCCTGAACAGTTTGCAGCACTTGGTTGGCTAGCAAATCTTTCTCCAGAACAAGCATTAAGTCTTGAACCTAAAGTCGAAGCCTTAATCTTATACGTTTTTGATGATCTATTAAATCTCATTGAACTCTTACCAATCATTGCCGCTGTAGACTCTGATAATGATACGAAATCTGAATTTGTTGAAGCGTAGACATCTACTCTGTTATCATCTCCATAAATTACTTTTTCTGTAGAAAAAGCACTTAACGATAACGTCAATGCTACTAAAACTATTAATCTGTCCATGTAAACTCCCTATTACTTTTTACGTCTTTGTAAAGTCTGACTATGATTCC
>CAKZJW010000126.1 GCA_937120495.1 uncultured Oligoflexia bacterium | reverse complement strand
CAAATGGCAAAAGATAGAAAAATCTCTCTTGATAAAACCTTTCAAGAATATTCGCGTGGTCAAAAGATGCAATTATCTTTGATGTTAAACCTCGCGATGAAGCCCAAGATACTCTTTCTAGATGAAATCACCTCTGTCATGGATACGTATGCTAGAAAATATTTCTTAGAGATACTAAAAGATTATGTCAAAGCTGGAAACACAGTGATCATTACAACTAATATTGTAAATGAATTGGAGTTTTTTACAGATCATTTAATGATTATAAAAGAAGGGAAATTAGCTTTAAATGTTGCAATGAGTGAAATCAAAAAAGAGTTCGTAAAAATTCGTAGAATAAAAGGTGTTAAAAATAAAATTTTTGATGATCCAAAGTGTTTTTGGGCCGGAACGAATTCTGATCACACTCCTTCATATATTATTAAAAGTGACTTAGCTCTAAAGTATGAAATTTCGGATGAGATTGTAGATAGAAGGTCTTCCACAATGGAGGATATCTTTATTTACTACTTCTCGGAAGTAGAGGAGGGCAAACTATGAAAGCACTCTTTTCATTATACTTTATTCCGTTTATCAAAAAGTGGCTTGCATACTGTGCATTGATTGCTTTTTATTTGTTTTTTCAGGCAGAGTTTGGAAATACAAAAAATCCATTTTTAATACTGGTTAAAGCATTCTTAGAAGTTTTTGTTCCTTTCTCTCCACTATTCTTTTATATTTTTGGAAATAGATTTAGCTCAAATATAAAGTGGATGATAAATTCTTATTATTCTCGATCAAAATTAATGCTCTATCACGCAGTCACACAACCAATAGTAGCATTTCTAATCTTACTACCGTGGCTTTTTGAAAAACGAAAAAATAGTCCAGAAGAAGTTTCGCTTATTGATGAAGTCTTGAAAGGATTTCCTAATAATACGTTTAATTATTGTTTAGTCATTGTGATCGTTGTCTATATTTTTCCATTGATATTTAAAGGAAGGTCTTTTGAAAGAAATCAATTGAAAAATCTATCTAATAATAAAACGACTGCTCGAAAATCAATTAAGTCTACGTTTTATGTCATCTTTAGCATTATTTTACTTGGAGTAATTTTCTCAATACCTTTTTTACAAATAATTGTAGGGGTATACTTTGGAATAATTATTTCTCTATTTGTTGTAATCATAAATTTTAACTTTCTATCACTTGTTAAAAGAAAAAAAATTGTTAAATATAGTTTAGTTCTGATGACATTCGCTGTTATAGGTATGGGAGCAACTTTAAGGACTCAAGCTAAAGATCAACAGTTGTCTCTTAAGAACCGTTTTAATGCGTATATTGAACTTGGAATCTTAGCTCCTAGTATGAAAACAAAGACTCTTGAGCGGTTTTATCTTTTTTCAACGAAAAGTAATGTTAGAGACCTTTTAGATATATGTGTCAATAAACTTGATATTGGCTTTATGTTAACTAGTCCTCAAAGAAATAGTAAAAGATGGATTACTTTCAATTTTATAGCTCAGGAGAGAAGACTCTCTCCAGGCGAGTATACATCACTGTTAAACTTTGTGATTAAGAAAAATAAAAATGGATTACCATCTAAAAGAGTGTTGAATTATATTCATCCAATTTTTACTAGAATAAAACTTAAAAATAAACTAGAAACGATTAAGACTTTGCTTAGTGCAGATGATGACATCTCTCAATTAATAGCATTGGAGTTAATTGTTCATGGCTATAGACGAAGAAGGCATTGGGTATTAATGAAACCTTATCTAGGCGTAATTAAAGAAAGCCTGGTAAAGAAAGCCTTTGGAGAAGATATTCCAAAAGAATACATAAAGCACTTAAGGGAAAAAAGTGAAAATACAAAACTATAAAGCAAATGCTGGATTTGGAGTTATCTTCCCAGCAAAAACTTTTATTTATGAAGGAGAGCAGGACGTTTATATTGTTTCACCTGGACCAGTTGAAGAACAATGTAAAAACGAAATTGTGTCTTTGAATAAGAATATTCATATTATTGCACCAAATAATTTTCATCATATGCATATCAAGAAAGCAAAGGAGAGTTTTCCTCTTGCGAATTTCTATGGACCTAAAAGGGCGCAAACGATGTCTGAGGTTGAATTGATAAATACCTCGGAACTGCCTGATCGTGATTTGAAATCAATAAAAATCTTAGGTCATAAAACACTAGGCGAAACATGTTTTTATATCGATAAGATAAAAACTCTAATCATAACGGACCTTGTTTTTAATATGCATCATAAAATGAACCTTGCATCAAAGTTAACTTTTATGCTTGTTGGTTGTTTTCACAAACTAGGAATGAGTAAGCTTATAAAGCGCACGATAGATGATAATGATGTATTTAGAGAGAGTCTCCAAGGGCTACTTAAGTTTCCATTTGAACAGGTTCTCATTAACCATGGTGATTCGCTATCAAGAGACGAATTTGTTCAATTTATAGAGGAAGAGCTTAAATAAGCTATATACAATCCGCAGCTCATTTTTTAATATCTTCGAATCAAGGAGATAATATGAAACTAATTCAATTGTTAGCAGTTGCATTATTTGCAGTTAGCTGTAGTACGACAACAAGTTTTAAAATACCTAAGGGTCACGACTTAATTGTTGATCGATACAATAAAGTAGAAGAGGGTGCTTTCACCAAAAGACCGATGTTTTGGAATAGAGCTGGAGGAATACCTTATAGACTTGAAAAAGATGGAAAAGTTATTGAGTAAGGAAAATTAGGGGCAAAATTTAGAGTCTCTTCAATTTTTTGGCCACCATTTGCATTAATCTATTGGCCAATGGGATTTGATCCATCTGGATATGACTTAACTAAACCAAATAATAAGGTAAGAGTTAAAGAAACTATGAGAAAAAAGTAAAATAAAGCCCAAGTAAACTTGGGCTTTTTATTTAAATAACCTTCTGTACGGCTAAAAATGGAATATTAAATCTATATTTTGTTACCCATTTTTCACTGAGACAAGCATGCCCACCCTTGCCCCAACCTGTTCCCCAGCTATTAGCAGTAATAAAGCAAACCTTTCCTTCTTCAAGAGAGGTTGGGATTTTCATATAACCCACAAATAAAATAGCATGGCCAGCTGCATGGGAATCCATTCTTTTTGATTTTGATATATCTTTAGAGAGGACAACACCTTTATTTCTATAAAAATTTGGAGTCAACTTAAAGCCAGATACTACAGGGTAGCCTTTATCAAGAGCTGCAATAATTTGCTTTAAAGATTTAACTTGTTTGAATTTTTTTAACTTATGCTCGCCACTGAAACATCCATTTTTTAGTGGGATCTGTGTCTCATTTCCAGACTTTGGATACTTAGAATATGGACAGGCCTTTTGTGAGGGAATATCTGCTTGTGAAGATCTAATTGATTGTTTAAATGCAGCTAAAGGCCAAGACCCCTTTTTTGAACAAGGTGAGCTTTGGCAATAAGGCTTACTAGCATAATATATGTATTGATCAGATAATCTTTTTACAGTTCCACTTTGTGCTAGAGAAATTTCTAGCGCTCTTGTTGATGCAAAAGCAGAGCAAGTAGGACGCTTTCCTTGATCTTTTACCTCTTTATAAAATGCATTTGGTACAAGCACTACACCATCACCCTTAAATTTTGCCGTAAGCTTTTCTCTGTTTGGAGGGAATGAGCCAGCGCTGGAAAAAACACTTTGTGGAGTTAAATTCTTTTTATATGTAGGTATATTTTTAAAATACTTCTTCTTTTCATTTTGCCATCTGTTAAGCATAGCAGCTTTTTCTTTTTCCCACTTTGTTAGTTGAGATTTTTTGGTATTGTTCCAAATTGATTGTTCGTTCATCTTTTGTGACATCCAATCTTTTTTTGAAGGTTTGTTTATGACTTTCTTTTTGTTTTTTTTGTGACTTTTCGATATTTTCTTTCTTTTTGAAGGAACATATTTTACAAATTCGCCATTATCAATGAGACCTCTTTTTTCTCTCTTTTTATACTTTGTCCACCCTTCATCTTCCGAATCAACTAAAGGCTTTTTTATCTTCTTTGTCGGTTCTGTAACCTTCACAGTCGTCTTTATTTTATTGGATACTACTTTTTCTTTTATCTTTTTAACGGGATTTTTTATAGGCTTCTTTACGTTCTTGCTCTTTGCACTCCAAAACTCTTCTTTAATACCATAGTCTTTAGTGAATGTTTTTTGAATTTCTCCCACGACTGTTTCTTTGTAGAGATTTTGAGAAAAAGAGGAAAGTGAAAGAGTAATTAGTATAAGGAAAGTAAAAAACTTCATAAAGATCCAATTTAATAAAAAAGGGAGGTTCTTCTCCCTCCCTTGAAAAAATTAATTACATAATATTAAGATTAAGTAATTTGCTTTGTTTTGCTTTTATTGAAAATTTCTTTAATAAGTACTCAGTAAATTTTTTCTTCTTTGTACTTTTTATGAATAAAGAATATTTTCCTGGTTTTAGATTGAAGTGTCCCATTCTCACTGTGTGGGGAAGTGTTGACCAAAATCTTAAATCCGCTTGCTCACTAGCGGCAATTGCCTTGTTTGAGGCAGCATACACCATAGATGCAGCGAATTCACCAACTTTTTTGGAGGTTTCATAAGCGGCTAAAATTGCAGCAATATGCTTAACAACTAATCTTGCACCAATCTTAGTGTAAGTCGCAGTGATTTTGTTATCAAGAGTTTGATAAGCAATATCAGAAATTGGGTTAATAATTACTGACTTTGCTGTCTTCACAACCTTTCCAGCTTCATCTTTAATTACTAAGATGATGTCTTTTTTTACCTTCTTTTTTTTAACTTCAGGTAATTCAAAGGTAATTGACGGCAGACTATTTTGAGATGATGTAAGCATTCTAGTCGCAAATTCTACAAGTCCTTGTCCCTTTGGCATAGAAGCAACTGGAAGTGGAAAGTTAATCATTCTTACTTTTTTTTCTGAAACATACCCTTGTTGTATAACAATAGTTACATTACTTTTCTTTCTAGATTTTAAACTCTTAATTTTAGCATCAAGATAAGATAGTAAATCTTTTGCGTACTTCGTTGACTTTACATATTCCTTATTCACTTTTTTCTTTGAAAGCTTATGAAGCTTGCTGTAGTCAGTAGCAAACTCTTTGTGTTTACCATTGAAAGAAGGATATAAGTTGTAATACCTAAAAAGAATTTTTTTAGCATCTTCGTAAAGGCCAATTGCAATGTTTCGGTCAGAAGAAGTACCCATTTGCTCATGAATAAATGCACCAAAAAGTCGTGACGATAAATCCACTTTATAAGTAGAAGCACCCTTACTCATTTTAGTGTAATTATCGAGTAATGAATCCCATTCTAAAAGAGATGCTCTCGCTCCTGCAAGGTGAGTTCTTCTTTCATTTTTAGAAAGAGCTCTAGACTTGATCTTAACTAGCTTTTTAATCGTTTTCTTACCCTCTTTAACCTTCTTAGTAACTGAATAAGACTCGTACTTACCTCTTTGGTAGAGCATGTAGTGGTTTAAAGCTTGATAAAATCGAATAATAGAGCGCTCATAGATTTCGCCATAGTAATTATCCATATTATTATTTGTTACTGCGGCAAGAGCTTTTTTACTTATGCTGACAGTGAATAATTTTTCAGATAATTCTTTAGCTTGATCAAATTTTTTAAGAGATTGATAGTAGTTACCCTTTATATGGTGAAGATTTGCAAGCTCCAATAACTTTAGTAGCTTACTTCTTTTTTCTGGATAAAAATTATCACTCTCAACAAGCTCGATTGCTGAGTCAATCTTTTTGTCGTCAATGCTTTTTCTTAACTTTTTATAAGCATTTCTGTTACCTGTGGCACAACCTACAAGGGATAATGTCAAAAGACATAAGAGTAATTTTGTTACCTTCATTTATTACCAACCTGATGCTGATTGATCTGAGAACTTGTTAACTTTTGCTCTTGTTCTCAGAACTTCAATACCTTTTTGAATATCAGTCATACGAATATTAACAGAGTATTCTTTTATCGTTTTTCCACCTCTAGACTTTGGCTTCATTCTGATCGCACCAAATACTAGTAAGTCTGCACCGGCTGCTTTTCCGATTGACTTTGCTTGGTTTGGATCTACCATTCCATCGTTTTGATACTGGATTTCATTTAAAAGTTTCTTTCTAGCAGCTTCATCAATCAGTACGAAGTCACCAGCCATTGAAAATTCATTTAATAATTCGTCATTGAAATCGTCAACAGGGAAGTATGCATTTGAAGTTCTGTTTTGAACTTCAGAGATAAATATTTTGGGCTGACCATTAAATCTTGCTAAAAATCTTTGGAACCCTTTATGTTTTTGTATTTGTTTTAAGATCTTTCCAACAGTGATCTCTGTGTCTCGCATAACCCACTTATCTGTAATTTCCATTGCAGCAGCATCTGACTCATCAGCAGAAACTCGTTTAGCCTTAAAGCTACTACAGCTTGTAGCGATAATTGATAATAGTGTTAACATAATTAATGTTTTAAATTTAATTTTCATAGATTCTCCCTATTCTATATTAAGTGTTGTTAAATTTTCTTTTAAATATTTTTTTATACTAACTAAACCTTTATTATAAGCTTGACTGAAATTTCGTCCAGTTTCAGTTGTTGTGTAGGTCAGGTGACCGGTTTCGACACGAGCACTATTTTTGGCCGAAATCTTAACTGTAATCGCAAATTTTTGAAATCCTTCAACTTTCATGTATTGCTTATCTGCAGTAACTTCCCCTGTGACAATATGAGTTGAATTTTTATTTCTTACTCGACCGCTTGTCGTTTTATAGCCAGCATCGCTTAGAAGTTTCGCTGTTATGGCCTCTATGGATTTTGGCTCATCTTCATCCAGATAGACATGAACAACTGTATTTCCTATAACTTCTTTCTTCGAATTAAAAACTTGATCAAAAGTAATCTCTGAGGGTAAATCAATTCCTGTTAAGAATTCATAACTTTTAGATAAAGATTCTCTTCTAATATAATTTTTTTCCAATTTAACTTTAGAAGAAGGACTGTCATCTTCTAAATAGAATTGCATCTTTTCGTCAATCTTACCAACTTCTCTTTTTAATCCCTTTGCCATCTTTCTTTTATTTATAACGGCGAGAGCATAGAAATTGAGCTTATCTTCATGGGTCTTTTTTATCTCTAAACCTTCCATCGCCATTTGAGTCGACTCCATGATCTCTTCAGACATTTCTTCATAGGAAGATGAGCCAGAGGATGAAAGTTTAGATTTGAAATTTGATGATATTTTATTTTCAAAAATTTTTGCAAGAGCTACGCGCGCAAACTTCTCAGCTTTGTTTCTTGAAACACCTGTTCCGACAGCACAAAGTTCAGTTTTCTTTTTACAGCCTTTTGAGATATCTTTTATCCACTTAGGAGCTTTTGCCTGAGAGATAAAAGAAAAAGAGAGTAAAAAGATTATTAAGATTATTTTATTCATTTTTTTACTCCGTAATTATTTCTATGTCACATTGGTTGATTAACTGTTTGATTTCTTTAGAATATAGACTTAGCTTTTTAAAGGAAAGTCCACTGTGCTCACAGTCAAAGTCGGCGTCAATTTCGTACTTTCCTCTTATTAATTTCATTGCCTCTAATGATTTGTTTTTGTGTTTATTAAAATGCCAATAACGATCAGATTCGCTTTTAATTAAACCTCTTTCAACTTGCTTATTGTAATGTTTGTATCTTTTAAGGCTAAGAAAATAATTTTTCTCACAAGCACAAAATTTTGTTTCCCCTTTAGAGAATTTTGAATCTTTTTTTACTGGTTGCGCTTCTTCTTTTACTACTTCTTTTTCAGTCTTTTCTTGAACTTCATCTTCAAGTAAAGACCTTTTCTTTCTCGTTCTTGGATTTGAGTAATCATGTTGTGAGAATACTTCAAAACTAAAAAGAAGAGCTAATATGCTTAAAATAGTGCTTTTCACTAGTTTATTCCTTTTATAGAGATGGCCGAGTATAATGTCGACCACCTAGATTTATTTATTATCTTATTCCTCAGAACGATCAACCTTAACTCTTTCATCAAGTTTGTTAAATTTGTCAGCAACATGATCAAGAGCTTTGTCTGTTTTCTTTTTTACTTCAGGGTCTTCTATTTCACCTAAAAGTTTTGCTCTAGATTTTTTTACTGCCTTTTCAAGGCTCTTTTTACTCATTTTAACAAGAGCGAAACAATTATACTTTTTCATATCCTCTTCTGCTCCAAGAGCTTCTTTATAACCTCTTAGTTCCCAGTATGTTTTTAAAACACTTGAGCCAACGATAAACGCTTGAGATTCAGTCGCAAGTTGCTCTTGCATGTACTCTGTAACATCTTCATCAGCTCCACCTTGTGTTGCTTCGGCATAAGAGTTCTTCATGAATTGTGCTATTTCTTGAGCAATTCGAGCCGTTGCTCTTGCTTCAGCTGATCTCATACAAAGTCTTTTATTTGTGTGAGCAGATTCATTTACAAAATAACGATTCTTTTTTCTCGCCTTTGACTTGTCACCTTTTGATGGCTTTTGAATCCAGTTTGGTAATTTCTTTTGTGAAGCATCCATAAGAACATAGTCTTTTTTGAATGTTCTCTCTTCACTTTTTTGTTCTGATTTACTTGAAGCACACCCAACTAAGGCTACTGTCGCGGCTAGCATTGTAACTTTTAAAAATTTCATAATTCTCCCTTTATAGTTGTTACATTGATTGATTATTCATTTGTTCCCAACGTGATTTCATATCATTTTTTTGTTTGTTCCACTTTTTTGCTTGATCGTGTTTATGTCTTTTCCATGTCTTTTCTAATTCGGAAAAAAGTTTTTTATTTTGACTTAATTTCCCTTTAGATGAAGATAAGTTCCAGTTTATTTTATTTTCAAATCCAAATCGTTTTGATTCTAAATGCTTTTTCTTTATATTTGTCATTGAACTTTTGTTCTTTTTTACTAAAGTCTCCTTCTTTGAAGCAGATCCCTTAAATGCAACTTTACCGTGCTCAACAGAGAGAATTGAATTTTTGTTTTTTTTGTCAACATATGAAAAAAACTTTGTTCCACGCACTCCAAAAGCAGCCGTGCGCGTTTTAACTGTCAATGTTTTTCCAACTGATTTTACAAGCTTCCGTCTAGCAAATTCAATAACAGCAGATCCATAATTAATATTTGAATTGATAATCTCTTCGGTTTTTAAATCTAATATTAGATAAGAATTTTTAGATATTTTATATGTTGATGCACGGGATTTAATAATGACAAGGCCACTGTCTCCAGTCATGATTTTATCGCCATGAAGTAAAGTTAATCCCTTTTTTAATAAAAGCGTTTCTTTGGAGCGTATAAGCTTAGTGTCACCTTTATTATAAATGACTTTCGTTGTGCCATAAGCAGCTGATAGCGAGCACAATAGTAACAAGAATGAAGTTATTAATCTCAATTAAACGTCCGTGTTTATTTATAATTTATCGTTAAAGTGTAGTAGAATATGTAATAAATGCAATGGAGGCAGGACTTAAGAAAACATGAAATCTTCTGGGCATTTGCTTTTATGTTTCAATGAAAATCTTTATTAATTCTTAATACTTGAGAGAAAGAAAAACGATGAACGAACTGAAAGAATCAACTGTACAAAAAAAAATGAGCCATAAGCTGATAGCCGTTTTCTTAGGGGTGTTGGCAATTATTTATATTGTGAACCCAGGGGCAGGAGTTATTGAATTTATACCGGATAATCTACCTTTTGTCGGAAATCTTGACGAAGCCACAGCTACGGCAATCTTGATTAAATGCGTATACTTTTTAAAAAAATAGCTCCATCTAAAGGTTTCAACGAGAAAAACTTTAGTGGAGCAAATACCATTATCTTACAATAAATGTATTCTCTGCTTTCCATTTGTTTAGAGCAGGAATTACCCAAAAACTGTAGATTCCTAAAGTAAGTGCAGAGAATACCCACCACTTAATCCAGTTTCCAAAAAGTCCAAGGGCGCTACCTTTAAACTCAAGTCGTTTTCCATCAATAATGGTGTGATCAACTTTCCACTTTTCCATCATACATAAAGCCCATGGAAAACAAATTCCAAAAGTGCAAATAGTGATTAAGTAAGCGATAATTTGAGTTCCCAGAAGATCACCTGCGCCACCTGTAAATTCAACATCAGGCTTTCTCATTTGGGTTACTGTTTCTTGTTCTTTTAGAGCTGTACTCATTTAAATCTCCTTAGATTAAAAAAATAATAGTAATTTCATTATCGGTAAAGATTCAAATTCACGAACTAAACTTTTCTTAATGAAAAAAATGCCGTCATTGAAATTCACATGCCCTAAAATAGAAATAAGCTTTCGAATTTTGTGATATAATTTTCTCAAAGACGAAGAGTAAGGAAAAACTGATGAAGATGTATCTATTAATAATAAGCTTTTTAATATTATCCTCTTGTAGTGGTATTAGAAGAATAAATAAAGGTTTTGTAGAAGTTATAAGCCCTAGTAGTTATGAAAAATATCAAATTATGAATAGAGATAAAGGTACTTTTGCTAGTACTATTGCTGTTGATAAAACAGCGAGTTTGTTGAGTGCAGATGAAACAATTCGACTATTAAATGATGGGTATATTATTCTAGGCTATTCTACCTTTGCTAGTAAAAAAAAATATTTAGCTAAGCACTTTACACATTCAAGACCAGGAAAGATGTTATCAACAAACTTGATTGTATATGCGAGTGAGTATAAAGGAACAACAAGTAGCGTTCTCCCTATTGCTGTCCCAACAACGAGTACCGTTCATCACTCTGGTAGTATTTCATCGAGCAACTACAATGACTCTAATTACAAGTATCAAGGAACTTCAACTACTGAAGGGACCCAAGTAAGTTATGTCCCAGTTTCTACGAAACACTATGCTAATTCGGCGTTATTTTTATCAAAGTCAAATATCTGTAAATCTCTAGAGTTTGGATTTGACTCCGTAGAGGCAAGCAGAAGTATTCAGAAAAAAATCGGAAGAAGAGATATTTTTAGAGTTACTCGCGTTTGTCGAAATGGCAATGCGTATCACTCAGGCCTTTTTGTTGGAGATCTATTTCGTAAGGTTAAAAAGAGCAATATGGAGTTAAATTTGCTTATTTATAGAAATGATAAAAAAATTGAGGTGAAGATAAATACCCAAATCAAAAAATAACTATTTTGGCTCTTTTGCTCCACTAACTGGTGCCAAATGTCTCTGAATCACTTCTAAGCCCCTTAATTTTCATTAAGTTTCTTGGCATCCATCTTGCTCTATATAGTATGAAACCTTATGGACAAGGAGATGTTTCATGCAAAAATTAATACTTACCGTTCTAGCTCTTACTATGTTTTATTCTTGTGGCAAAAATGCACACTTGGGTAAGGATAATAAAGATGAAGCAACTTCTATTACTGAAAACCTAGTTGCTAACTGCACAGTTGTTAGAGATGAAGACTTAAAGCAAGTTGAAATTTCTTGTCCCGATGGATCTTCTGAAATTATTTACGATGGAAGTGATGGTGAAGATGGAGTTTCATGTGACGTTAAAGAAATTGCTGGTGGCTCTATGGTTACATGTGGAGAAACACAAGCGTTTATAAAAAATGGAGAAGACGGAGAGGATGGTTCGGCTTGTTCAGTTGCTCAAGATGTAAATGGATCAGGTTCCCTTATCACGTGTGAAGACGGAACATCTGCTTTCGTTAAGAATGGCGAAGATGGAGCTGACGGACAAAACGGTCAAGACGGTGCTGACGGAGAAGATGGTGAAGACGGTGCTGACGGACAAAACGGTCAAGATGGTGCTGACGGAGAAGATGGCGAAGACGGAGCTGACGGGCAAAACGGTCAAGATGGCGAAGATGGTCAAGATGGTGCTGACGGTCAAGACGGCGAAGATGGTCAAGATGGTGCTGACGGTCAAGACGGTGAAGATGGCCAAGATGGCGAAGATGGAGCTGATGGACAAAACGGAACAAGTTTAGTTGAAAAAATTGTAGACCCATGTGGGCAGCAGACGACACACGGATTGGACGAAGTTCTTCTAGTTCTTGAAAGTGGGGATGTTGTAGCTCACTTTGCAAGCGGAGATAATCAATACTTAACAATCCTTGAAAAGAATAAAGACTATATAACGACAGATGGTACAGGGTGTAGATTTCACATTAACGACAATGGAGAAATCATAGACTAAGCTAAAACCAAGTAAGAATATTAAGCAAGCCTTGCATTAGCAATAAACACTGTGCAAGGCTTGCTTTTTTCGTTGTAAGTGACAGTGAAATTTTTTCAATGAAGTAGTAAAGATAATTGAAAATTGTTAAAAAATTCTAAATCTTATTTATAAAGGTAATTATGAACAAATTGATATTACTAATCGGAATTTTCACTTTTTCAACTCTTGTTTTAGCAACAGATGGTTATCATACTACCGAAGCCCCAACCTGTTCAACAGGAGAATGCTTATATGTGAATGGAGAACCTATTGAAATGCTCAGAGGTATGGATCTTGAGGGCTTTGAAGTTACAGAGATTTCAACAAATGCATCTATTTTGGATACTTTATCTAAGGATTCACCTTCTTGCTTTACGGGGGATGTAGAAAACCTTAAAAATATTCTGAATGCCTTAATTGGAAATACAAACTCTAATTATTACAATGGTGGCCATGCCTTAATAGTGAAGTCATCACAAGAAGAGCTTGATAGCTCATTAAATATTAGTTTCGATATTAGGTCAGATTATAGTCCTTATAACTACAGAGAAACTTTTAATATTAAAAAATGTGAATAAATATATATCAAAAAATATGCTACAATACCTTTATCATGAATAAATAATCATTAATTTATATTCCTTTTTAATAAATTAGCAACTCATCTTGAGGTGATTATCATGAATACACAAATCTACATTTAATAATTCCGTTTAACATTTTATGTAGAGGTGTTCATGAAACATTTTGTCTCCATTGTTTTGGTAATGTTTAGCTGCGTTCTTTTTGATTCGAATCGCTTCAGAAAAAGACGCTCTATTGACTCAGCGATTAGAATTGAAATTGAACTTAGTGATAAAAAACAAAAGCGAAGAAAGAGAAAAAGAAAATATAAGAATAGAAAATACAAAGAGAAAAAAAGATTTAGAAATAAAGGATATGCCTTAAAGGGATCTCACTCAAAAGATTCTCGATACTCTAGTCAAAGAAAGCTTCGAAGAATGTTTCGAAATGATTAAAGTCTTCTATGAAGAAACAATTTTTTCTATCTTCAAAAAAATAACTAAATACTATACAATAAAAAATATGGAGTGTTTAAATAATGGAGACTGTTATCAATAACTTTTTATTAATAGGTTCAATAATTTTACTTGTTAGTGTTTTATTGAGTAAGTCATCAAGTCGTTTTGGCTTGCCTATTCTTATCATTTTTATGTTAATTGGAATGATTTCTGGTAGTGAAGGACTTGGTGGTATTCATTTTGAAAACTATGAATTAACGCATTCCTTAAGTTTGATTGCTCTTTGCTTAATCATTTTTTCAGGTGGAATTGAAACTAATATTAAAGATATAAAAGAAAATTTGGGACGTGGAATTTTGCTCTCGTCTTTAGGAGTTTTGTTAACTACGAGTATTGTGGGATTTTTTGTCCACAAGATATTGAATATAAGTTTACTTGAATCCTTTTTATTGGGGGCAACTCTTTCTGCAACAGATGCAGCGGCTGTATTTTCTGCATTCAAAGATAAAAAATCTCAAGTAATTGCACGAGATAAAAACTTACTTAAGTTTGAGTCAGGAAGTAATGACCCAATGGCTTACTTTCTTGTAACGGTAATACTGGGATTCATTGAAAGAGACTCATATCAATTAAGTGAAATAACTATTAGTTTTATTTTAAATCCAGTCATTGGGTTATTCGTTGGATGGATTTTAGCAAAGGCATTTATTTCTTTAAATAATATTATTAATTTAGAGTTTGTGGGGCTCTATCCAGCACTTACTCTTTCCTTTTTATTTTTAAACTATTCTATTGCTAGTGAATTTTGGGGGAACGGATTTTTAGCTGTATATGTATTTGGTTTATTAATAAATAGTCAAAAGGTACTTCATAAAACTTTTCTGTATAGTTTCTATGATGGAATTTCATGGTTATCACAAATAGGATTATTTGTGATGCTAGGATTACTTGTTTTTCCAAGTAGGCTAATTAATATTGCACCTGAGGGGTTCATTATTGCTTTGTTCTTGGTTTTGGTTGCTAGGCCAATAGCAGTTTTTTTATGCTTGATGTTTAGTAAGTTTGATTTTAGAGATAAAGCTTTTATCTCATGGGCAGGACTAAAGGGAGCAACACCAATTGTGTTTGCCAGTCTTGCAGCTGTAAAAATGGGCAATCAAGCCCATATAATTTTTGATATTGTATTTTTCGTTGTATTGGTTTCAGCGCTTATTCAAGGAGTTACATTAAAGTTTGTAGCAAAAAGATTTGGGCTGTTGTATGAGGCAATAGAAGATCCTTCTTTTCCGGTAGATATTGAAGTGTTAGAGAAAACAAAAAATGGTATCAAGGAAGTGACAATCTGTCGAAATGACTTTGCAATTGATAAAAGAGTCGTTGATTTAAATCTTCCCAGTGGGTGCTTAGTGCTTTTTATAAAAAGAGAAGGCTCTTTTGTCATACCTGATGGGTCAACCAAATTTTTAAAAAATGATAAAATTTTGGTTGTGACAAAAACAAAAGATGATATAGATATTGCAAAAAATTGCTTTAAAGAGCAAACTGTTCGGACAAATTTATTTTTTAATGTTGAGGGGAACAATGAAACTCACTAGTTCAATTATATTTCTTACAATTTTCCTTTTTTGTGCATGTAGCAAAGATAAAACTGTAAAAAAAGAAAGTAAGATTCCTAGAGCCATTGAGTTCAAACCTGCTACTAATGATAACTCTCAAAAATTAAGCGGACAATTAGTCTATGTTCCAATTTATTCAAGTATCTATAACCAGTATGAAGGTAATCTACTCCATATGACAGCGATACTGAGTATAAGGAACATTTCTCCGAAAGAAGAAATTATAGTAAAGAAAATTGAATATTATGACACCAATGGAAAACTCATTAAAAAATATATAAATAAGCCTTTTTCACTTGGAAAAATGTCAACTAAAGATTTTGTGATTGCAGAGAATGACCTCGAGGGTGGAACTGGCGCTAACTTTCTCATTGAATGGGATGCAAAAGAAAAAGTCTCAATTCCTATTATAGAAGCGATTATGCTTGGAAATCTAGGAACTAAAGGCTTTTCTTTTTCCTCTAGAGGAAAGGAAGTCGAGTCTCATTAATCAATAAAGTTTTTATTGATGATTTTCTCTTTAGGACAAGATCTGTTTTTAACCAAGTAAAAAAAAATTAGTGGAAAAATAATGAAAAATATACTTTTCTTATGTACTGGTAACTCTTGTCGCTCGCAAATGGCTGAGGGGTGGGGAAAATCGCTACTAGGTGATAAATTTAACTTTTATTCAGCTGGGACAACAAAGCATGGGCTAAATCATAGAGCTGTAAAAGTTATGGCCGAAGCTGGCGTTGACATCTCTAATTATGAGTCAAATATTACTTCTGAGCTACCGGAGTCACATATGGACTTTGTATTTACTGTTTGTTCGGATGCTCATGAAAATTGTCCTTACTTTCCAGGAGGAGAAATTATTCACACAGGCTTTGATGATCCACCAAGACTCACGAAAGAGATGACTAACGAAGAAGAAATTCTTGATGTCTATAGGCGTGTTCGAGATGAAATTAAAAAAGTTGTAGAAAACCTAGAAACTTATATGGAGAAAAAATAATGAGTAGTGAATCTGAGAAAATGGGATTTTTTGAGCGCTACCTAACTGTTTGGGTTGCTCTATGTATAATCTGTGGAATTATTCTTGGTAAATTAGCCGGAACATCTATAAGTGTTTTAAGCGAAATGAATATCGCCACAGTTAATATCCCTGTTGCAATATTAGTTTGGCTAATGATTTTCCCAATGATGGTTCAGATTGATTTTGGCTCAATTAAAGATGTGGGAAAAAATCCAAAAGGCCTTGCTCTAACATTAGTTATAAATTGGATTATAAAACCGTTTACGATGGCATTCTTTGCTTGGATCTTTTTTGATAAATTATTTTCTGCATATCTCTCTCCTGATCTTGCTAGCGAATATATCGCAGGAGCAATTCTCTTAGGCGCAGCCCCTTGTACGGCAATGGTATTTGTTTGGTCATACCTTACTAAAGGAGACCCTGAATACACACTTGTACAAGTTGCTATAAATGATCTTGTTTTATTATTTGCATTCATTCCAATAGTAAAATTTCTTCTTGGTGTAACGAATATAACTATTCCCTATGAAACTTTAATCTCATCGGTCGTAATATTTGTCGTGATTCCACTTCTAGCAGGGTATTTGTGTAATAAAATATTAATAAAGTCTCGTGGAGAGACATGGTTTAAAGATGTCTTTATGGCCAAATTAAAACCGATATCGATACTAGCTCTTTTATCAACTCTGGTTTTACTTTTTGCATTTCAAGGTGAAAAAATTCTTGCTTCACCATTTAATATTTTATTGATTGCAATCCCATTGACGATTCAAACGTATTTTATCTTTTTTATTGCATGGGGAATAGGAAAGAAAATGAAACTGCCTCACTGCATTTTGTCTCCAGGCTCAATGATTGGTGCGAGTAATTTCTTTGAATTAGCTGTGGCTGTGGCAATTGCATTATTTGGTTTAAATTCTGGGGCAGCACTAGTGACAGTTGTTGGTGTTCTAATTGAAGTTCCAGTGATGTTGAGTTTAGTTAAGCTATCTAATAGGTGGCGATATTAGGTATCGCTCCTGATAAAAAGCCAAGGCGATAAACCTTGGCCAAATCATTTGATATAAATTTTAAGCTGCTTGGCTATGATCCTCATCTGTTTGTGATTGATCCTTTAGTTGGTCTAGTAAGTCCCAAGTTTCTTTAATTTCTGCCCATTTTTCCTTGTTCAGCAAGAAGAGCGAATAGACTGAGATGCCTCCTATTGCAATAAGAAGAACAGTAGATGCAATTTCGCGCACCATTCCTGGAGATGTGTAGCTTTCAATAGCAATTGCAAAAACAAGAAGAGTAATAGCTGAGATAATACTCACTCCAAAGACTGCTTTGATATTTTCACCGATCAAGTTTACTACACCTCTGGCTTTTAAGGGTATAAAATTGAGACTAAAGTACCCAACAATGGCGGCACCAATAGCGCTCCATGCAGCAGCAGTGTTTGATCCCATACCTGATTTAGAGAAAATAGAATATGTTATAAAGAGACAAAGAGCTGCAAGTATCTTTTTACTAGTATTGGTAGAGGCGTCATAGCTTGCACCAAGATACTCTGGTCTGGTTTCACATTGCGGATGCTTTATTGTCGTAGAGCAATGCGAGCATGCGAAATAGTGATCACTACCCATGGCAAGGTCTAGAGTTTTGTTGTTTAAGTTATTCATAACTTGAGTTGCTGCATTTGATTGGGCATTTCTTACGGCTCTATTATGTTTTGCTTCAAATTTAAACATTTTATCTTTTTCTGATTCGAATACTGATTGATCATGTATTTTCATCGCTCCATTTACAGTTGCACCAGCAGTATTAACAGCTCCTTTTGCAATAGTTTTACTAATCTTTGTTTTTTGTTCAACCTCAACGTTTTCATTACATTTTGGACAGTAGCTCATTTATGAATCCTCCCAGATTTATTTAGTCAGTTAGCCTTGTATCGTGAGTGTATTAGATAAACTTAACTTAATTTATCTTAATGACTTTCTAAGTGGTTGATTTGATTGCTAGTTATGAGATGATTAGTTTTTGGTATTGAAGGAAGTAAAATGAAATTAATATTTATTATGAGTTTGTGTGTACTAATCTTTTCTTGTAGTTCAAACAGTAACCATCAACGAATCGGACTAGAGAAAGGCTATGAATTATACAAAAAACAACATCAATATATTGTAGAGCAACTTAATAAAAAATATTTTCAATTTAAAAAACAGTGGCCAAAGCTTTACGCAACCTTTGGAAACATAGACTATTTTTTTGGAGAAGAGTTAAAAATAGAGGGCGTTTTTATAGGAAGGGTACTATTTGATGGAAAGCATAGCGAAACCATAGCTGTTAATCATTTAGGTGTACCATTTAATGAAAAAGATCATCCTAGTGTCTATAGAGGAAATTTAGGTGACTTTGATCAAACTATGGATTTTACCTCTAGCCTATACGATATTAATACCCCAATGCTAATTGAGATAAATTTTCTTGTGAGAACGAAAACTAAACAGCTTAAAGTGGTCAAGGAAAAATTCTTAGCTTCTATGAAATGTCAGTCTACAATTTGTAAATTTAAAACAGTTAAAGAAGCAAGATTGGCACTGTCGAACAAAACAATGACAGGTGTTGATTTTAAGTCTTATCAAAAATACAAACATAATACAGTTAGTGTCAGCCTTGATGATCCTCTTCAAAAATGGAGAAGTGACAAAGTCAATTTGGCAAAAGCTTATAGAAGATTAGTGTGGATAGGAATGCCTGAAAGACTTCTAGAGCTGTACTCTATAAATAGAAACTATGGATCTTTTTCATGTTTGATATCAAAGAACTGTAGAAGTGGGTACCGCAATATTCAAATAAAGGATTCAATTGTCATCAACTATGAGCTTGATATTCAAAATAGAAAGGTAGTGGAATAATGAAATTTTTTATTTTAGTAATTCTTTACTCTATGAGTTCAATGGCCTTTAATTTAGAGACATTTGAGGGTAAAATCCTTGTTCCTGATAATGTTCGTAAATTACAGACAATAAAAGATAAAAAATCAATTGAGTATCAAATTGTAAGTTATGAAGCAGCAATGGATTTACATCAGCTAGCGAAAATGAATTATAAAATTGGAAATTTAGTGAAAGCTCTCCATTTTATGGAGCTTGCTACAAAGCTATTTGCTTATCGTGATGACTTGGTTAACTTTTATAATCAGATCTTGCAGGAGTTTACTGCAGAGACAAATAACCTTATATCTAAGAAGAATATATCATGTGAGAATTTAAAAGTAAGAGTTCGTCTTATTCAGTCTGCATCGCCTCGCTATGCAAATAAAATAATTAAGAATAAAATTAGTTGTAATGTCGATACAGGACATAAATTAACATCAATTAGTGATGTTGATATCGATGCATGGATTAGTGCTAAGCTTCCTGAGAATGTAAGTGAGAACAGAGGTTCAGTAACAGCTAACTCTGATGATTTCTTTATGCAAGCAAAAATCCAAAAGGTAAGGGCTATAGAGAAACATAAACAAGAGAGTCGAATCTATAAATTACAATTTCCCAAATTAGAGATCATTTTAAGTTCTTTAAAAGTCTTAGGCAATTTTGGTCTAGAGATGAACCTAAAGGTTATAACAGATGAAAAGGGAGAAACTTTCTTGGGAGGTCAATATATTGTTAATACTGGTGACTCTCTCTCATCAATAGAAAATCATTGTCGCTCTATCTCTAGGTTCTTCACACTTCCTGAGAATGTTGTTGGTAGTTTTCTTTTTACTGATAAATCTTTATGTGGTGTCGATCGTAATTATAGTGGTTCTGACACGTCTAGGCGTTTCTATAATAATTCTTGGGAGTTTTCTGGTGTAACAATAAACCTGATGAGCGAAGCAAGTAAACATACAGATGATAACCCTAAATCTAACAAGGCATTGTTTAAACTCTTTCCACGCTTTCTAGATATGGACCTCATCTATTACTACAAAAACAAATCTCCGCACGTTGAAAGGTTCCAATTAAAAATCTCTAGTATCGACGATTTTTTTAAATGGTTTTACGTTGGTAATAAAATTGAAATAAATGCTCCAGAAATTGTAGAGAATAAAGCGAATATTACTTTTAGTAAATTCAATCAATACAATATTCCTATAAAAAATATTGGTAAGTTAAAGGGGCTAAGGGATATATCGATAAAGTTTAACCCCAAAAGAACTTTTGATCGCTTAGTTAAAAAGCTTGATGTTAGGCAGAGAAAATAATTGAACTCTATTTTTATTGAATCGGATAAAAGAACTTCTTAAAGAAGTTCGAAGATTATCGTTTAAGGTTCATTTACTAAGCTTGTGGTGTTTTTGAGATAGTAGTCGAGCAGTATTATTACACAGATTGATCATCATTAGGAATATCTCCTAGGTAATGAGAAGCGTAGTGATAGAGAACTTGGCCAGTTTTAGACATTACTATTACTCCACCCATTTGTCGGTGATATCCATTTTCTTTTTGTTGTTTACCTTGAGAGAAACCTTGTTTTTTCAATTTGTAAAAACCTCTAACTGTAGAAGTACTTAAAAGGTAGGTAAGACCTCTATTAAGTCCGCAAGCATCAAAAACTTCTAAAGAAGGATCTGTAAAAATTTGAGCGTCCAAAACTTTCATATCTTGTTTAAATGCCTTTATAAGAGTGGGATGTCCATTTCCTATAAAAATTACAGATCCTTTTCTCGCACCAGCTCTTAGCTGTTCCATCACTTGAGATACATGACCTCTACAAGCGATACAACCGAAGTGGCGAATAAATATAAATGTAACTTTGCCATCTTTATATAAGTCTACAAAAGGAACCTCTTGAGAGTCCTCTGACTTAACCTTTAAACGCTTTAGAGCCAAAGTATCAACTTGTTTATTATTCATAGTAACCTTTAAAGATTTTGTTAAGACGTATTTTTTCATTATTGAGAAGGAATTTCAAAGTAAAAAAGACATCGGAGCAAGGTGTTAACTTGTTCTCGTATGAATCTTATATTGAGACTGATAGTATTAGAAGATGAATAGAAATGACCTGTACTTTGATCTGAATTCGAAACTCTCTCTTCTTTGTGATTCGTTACTTTGTGAAAAACTGGAAAAGGGTGACCTTGGTAAAAAAAGGTTGGGGAACTAACCACATTATTAAAATTGGAAATAAAAAAGTTTTTGTAAAAAAGGTACCTTTAACTCAAACTGAATTCGATAATTCGTTCAGTACAAAAAAAACATTACGATTTACCGATAGCATACAATTAGTGCTATTCAATTTTAAAAATCAAAGAATATTATTCATATGGATATGCACTTTTTAAATATTCTTGTCGATGGGACGACGATAAGCTGTGTATTATTGAGAAGTTAGCCAGGAGTGTTGCGTACAGCTCAGGCCGTAGGCCTTTAGTCCAATGCCAATTATTTAATAATATAAGTAGTACCTCTTCCGCGGCCTTTCTGTTTTATAAGTCCCTTGCCAACAAGCCTTTTTAATAAGTCCTTTAGGCCGTCTCTAGACATATCTACGTTTTCCAAAATAAAGGAAATATTGCACTCTTCCTCAGCTTCTATAATACTATAAACCTTTTTCTCGTTACCATTCATTACAGAGACAGGGGACTTATTAATAATTTTACTGTTAAGAAAATCAGTTTGAACTGTAACAACTTTTAAAAAGAAATTTATCCAATCATTATAATTTGCTGAATCAACAAAACTAGATTGTGTATTTCTCAACGAAATATAATATCCTTCTTTGTTATCTTCGATAACTTTTTCATGAGAAGTGTATTGTGCCCACTTGTATCCATTCTTTAATAATAAAAAAGTTGTGAGTAAACGGCTTAGTCTTCCATTACCATCCCTAAATGGATGAATTGCTAAGAAATGAACTACAAAACCTGCTATAAGAATTAGCTGCTGACATTCCTTATTTGCTTTTATTTGTTCATAGTTTAAAATTAAATTGGCCATAGCTGATTCAGTTTCTGGCCCAGGGGGAGCAGTCTTAAACCACACTTTAATAATTTCACCTGTTACATTATCTTGCTCAACAACATCATTAGTTACATTTTTATATGCACCTCTTTGAGTAGAAGGAAGTTGGTCTTCTGTAAGTTTGTCTGTTAACAACTGATGAAGTTCGCGTATTGTTTTTTCTGAGATTGGTAAACTTTCATAATTGTCATATATATACTCAAGGGCTGTTACATAACCAGCAACTTCACGTTCAGAACGTGAGGACATATCATTTATCTCACAACCTTTCTCTATAAGCTCTTTAACTTGCTCATCAGCTAAAAGTGCACCTTCAATTCTTGTTGAGGCTCCAGAGGAAGTGATGATTGATGTTTTCTTAAGGCTTTCAACAATCGCTGGCCTTTGAAACTTTGTTGTTTCAAATGCACCTTGAAAACGCTCTATCTTCGTTATTTGCTCAACTTGAGGAGCTGTAAGTATATGATTTTTAATATATTTCATAAGAAACACCCAATTAACACCTGTAAAACACCCATAATTCTAACATAGAAACACCCAAAAAACACCTGTAAAACACCCGTAAATTTATAACTATCTGAAAGTATGTTAATTAAAATGATTTTCTTTGTCTGCGAACGAAGTGAGAAGCAAAGCGTGCGTAAACTCGACGTAGCCAAAAGTGTAGATAAATTCGGCCTACACGCATTGATTTTTAGATTTAACTTTCGTCTTTATCAAAAATAAAAAGATGTGTAGTCAAAGATGTAGCCAAACTTCACCAAACTCGGGAGATATCACGAAATTTAGGGAAATATGGAAGGAGCAGAAAAAGTTTTGATGAACTCGATCGTCAGTAGAATCAACCGTTTAGAATTGTTAGTGAAAATTGTTTTCCAAAAACTAAAAAGCCCTCTCGTAAAAAAGGGCTTTTTAAAAATGGGGTGGCATTTGCGACTCAAGACAGACATTAACATAAACTCCACTTACCACAGGCATCACCAATTTAAGCTATTGCTTTTATTCAACTATTTAAAAATTTTAATGATTTTTCTAGTACCGCTTTGAGATTTATATCTTTTTCAATTTCAAGAATATTTTTAGATTTTTTTAAGAAGTGTTTGATGAAATTTTTTTGAGAAGGCTTGTTTCTGCCAACTTGTCGGTCAAGTTCATATTTACTGGCCCATTGTATAAAATCTTCATGTGTTTGATACATGTCGCCACCGGGCTTAATCCTGTTACCAAATCTTTTGTTTTCACGATCACGAATTCTTTTTTCTCTAATTCCCCATGGAGTGTATAGGTAGATGATATGCGTAAAGCTTTTTAGTAGAGCATCTTTAGGAATTCCCCAATTTAGTACATCTCCTGAAAGTATGAATTGATCTTGAGAAGTAAAATCATAAAATAGATTATGTAGGTCTTCTATATTTCGTTGAACACTAAATGGAGGGTCTGTTTGCTCCCAAAACATATTGTCTGTATCTTCTTGAGAAAATTTTAGCTTTTTAGAAAGTTCTTTAGCTAGTGTTGTTGTTCCTGAACCGCTTGGGCCCATAATAAGTATCTTCATATTTAGATTTTAATTTAATTGGAGTGAGAAAACCAGAAACAAAAAAGCCTAGATGGGTTAGATCTAGGCTCTTTCTATCTTAAACTTCCGAAGAAGGTTAATTTTAAATGGGGTGGATGATGGGGCTCGAACCCACGACAAACAGAATCACAATCTGCTGCTCTACCAACTGAACTACACCCACCGTAAATTTCAGTAATAGAGTTATAAGGCCCAATGCATTGCTAGTCAATAGAAAGATTAAGAAAATTAGACGCTTTGCGCTGCGGCGTCGAGTTGAGATTTGTGACAAAAATTGACGTCCCATGGCAGATTCCTTAGACTATTACAGTACAGAACAACACTAAATATTTGAGAATATTGAACAAGAGGTAACAAATGAAAAAATTAAGTCTAGCGTTAGGAACACTAATTCTATCTGGTGCAGCAATGGCAACAACTGTTGGTGTATCAACTCACCCTTTCTCTGCAAGAAAGCAAGTTATTACTACTGAATTTACAAGCTACAACTCTAATGGAGCTGGAGCAGGGTTAAATGCAAGGTACTTTAACAAGCTTAACGAAAGAACTAACTTTGATGCTGGTTTTGGTATCTCTGATGGTGATAGAGCAAGTAGAATCTTTTTAGGTGCTGATTACCAAATCTTCCCTGACTACGGTAGACAACCAAGAACTTCAGTAAAGGCTCTTTTAGAGACTGCTGATTTTGATGGAAGTAGAATCAACTCTTTTGGTGCAGCTCCAACAGTTTCAAAAGGATTTTCTTTTTGGGGCAGAGAAGCTTTCCCATTCGTATCTCTTCCAATTAAAGTTGGTTTAAACACTGATGAAAATACATACGAGACTTCAACTGCATTAGCTGCTGGTATCACTGGTAGATTAAATATTGCAGGAATGAGAAATCTTGTAGGAAATATTGAAACTAACTTTTCTCTTAGAAATAGTTATACTTCAATTGTTATGGGTGTTTCACTACCTCTACAATAATATGAAAAAAGTTTTTTCTGATTTTGACGGCACCCTTACAAATAACGGTAAATTGGGTGCCGTTTTTTTTGACCTTTTAAACCTAATTGAAGCCAATCAATCTGAGCTCATTATAGTGTCTGGGCGCTCTCTTTCTTGGGGGCATTTTCTTCTTACGCACTTTCCACTTAAGCACGTGATTATGGAAGGCGGAGGCGTAATCCTCTCTCGTAATAAGGAAGGACAGATTGTTGAAGAAGTTCTTGTTTATGATGAAGATGTAGTTGAGCTTGAAAACTTTACTCAAAGGCTTATCAAAGAAATTCCTGAAGTTGTTTTAAGTGCAGATTCTTTTGGTCGAAAAACTGATAGAGCAATTGAATTCTCTCAAATGAAAGCTTCGGATGTTAAAAAAGTTAATGAATATTTAACTAAAAATAATATCTCTCACTCTCGCTCTAATGTTCATATAAATTATTGGGTGGGTGATATCTCTAAAAGCAGTGGCGTTAAACATTTCTTAAAACATTACGCTCCTCATATCGATCATGATCAAACAATCTTTTATGGTGATGCTCTTAATGATGAGTCTATGTTTAGAGACTTTCAAAATAGTGTCGGCGTTAGTAATATCATGAGCGTTTTAGATAAATTAAAGCACAAACCTTCCATTATTCTTGAAGGTAAAGAAAATGCTGGTGCAAATGGTGTTTTTCATCATTTAAAAGAAGTATTTGATTCAAGTGTAGATTTCTAGATTACTTTATAGAGACTCATCAATTAATTTAAACATCTTTTTTTCTAAAGAATTGATATCAATATCTTTTATGTTCTTTTTTATCCAATTTTTAAAGTCTGCTGGAATTTTTGATTTAAATATTGAATCTTTATTTTGAGGATAGGGAAACTTTAAGGCCATTGCGTGAAGAGCGTGGCGAGAGATGTCCATGAGATCGTGATCAGCCTCTGTTGCAACTCCATCTTTAAAGCGCATAAATACTTTGGGATCACCGTTATAGAGCTTATCTCCAATTAGGGGAAAGCCGTGAGTCGCTGCATGTGCACGAATTTGATGCTGCCTTCCTGTTTTTGGAAAGGCAAGGCCTAGTATGTACTCATCATTTTCATATAAGGATTTAAAATGCGTTTGAGCTGATTTTCCTTGGTTTGAATTTTCATCAAAGCAGTGAACAAATAGCCTTGGTATAAAATCATCTAAACTTCCCATTCTTTCATTTGCAGTAAAGGGAAAGGGAGTGTTTTCATTTTTATGAGCGATAAAAAAATAACACTTTGAAACTTTATTTTGTTCAAAGAGACTCGTGACTTTTGAAGCTGCTTTTGGACTTTTTCCAAGAGTAAGAACACCACTTGTTTCTCTATCAAGTCTGTGAATGGAGTGAATCGTATGTCCTAGCTTTTGTTCAAAGTAGACGGTAGCGCAATTAAAAAGGTGTTTTCCCGATGGGTGAGTTGTCATATAACTAGGTTTCGATATGACAATTATATCTTCATCTTCAAAAAGTATTTCTGGATCAAACTCTAGCTTTAGAAGTTCTCCGCGCCAGTACTCATCCTCGAGTTCACCTCTTGGAGTGGTGAATTTAATCTGTTCACCTTCATAAACTTTAACACTTGGTTTGTGAGGAAAGGGACGTTCAAGAATCTGGACTTCACCTCTTGCTATTTTTCTTTTGATTGCCTGTCTTGAAAATGAAGCTAGAAATTCGGCACAAAACTGATCAAGCCTTTGACCTGATTGTTCTTCTTCCACTTGATATAAAGCTTCAAAGACTTCTGTACTAAATTTTTTATAGACTTCACCCACAATGACCTCTTAATGAGCGGAATCATACCTCTTTTTAAGAAGAAACTTCAAGCAGTTAATCGCTCCGCGCTCTGAGTATCCATGAGTTTCTTTTAAGTGAGTTAAGATTGTAACGATCTGTTCTCTAGCTTCTGGCTTTAAACCAGAGTGGCCACTTTTATTATTTCTAATATTCTCAAGTTCTTCTACATAGAAAACAAGGTTCTTACCAATTGAATCAATAATCTTCTTTTGTTCATTTCTAAAAGTCTCTTTTAGAAGCTTTGTTATATTGTCTAAGACATCTGTATAGATGATTTTTGCACCAGGATTATCTAATGCAAATGCTCCAAGCTTACTAAGAATATGAGATCTAAAACTTTCAGGGTCTTCTTTTAAATGAATATTAGTTTCAAATTCTTTTACATAATACATATCAGGATCTTCGAATTTCCCCGTAACAGTATTTTTAATTTTTTCATTTTTTATTATTGCTGTAATTTGAGAAACATATTTACCAATATAATCCTCATAAGATCTATTATCTACAAGACCTAGAGAGTTTCTAAGTTCAGAGTCAAACTGATTAAGGCAGTACTGCTCTACTTGATAGAGAAACTTCTTTGGGTTGTGATAATCGCCTTGAGCGCCGATATTTAGAAAATCGTATTCAGCCTTTTTATCAGAAATCTCTTTAAGATAATCAATAACTTCAATAAAAGTTACAACAAAATCTGGCTCATTTGATAGTTCGTAAATGATTTGTTTGATTTCTCTTGGAGAAATTCCAAACTTACCTTCATACATTGGATCATCTTCAAATTCATAAATAAGATTTTCTTTACCAAGTTTTAAAATTTGCTGTTCTTCTTGGTTTAGATAGTCAGGCATTATATTGTTAGCAATGAATAAAGATTTCTCAATTGGAGTAAGCTTCTCTGTGATATCAGATAGCTTTTTATCTTTATAGTTTTTACTTTGTGGGTGACGCATTCTTGTCATTACAGACCATAAACAAAGCGCTTCAAGGGCATGAGGCTCAAACTTTGCCTTGTCTGTCACATTTCTAACTTGTTCTTTATAAATGATTTGCTCTTCTTGATAGTCTAGAAGATAGGGAACTTTTAAGAAGCTAAAGCGTCCTTTAAATGATTTATAGTCAGGATGTTGCTTAAAGGCTTCAAAGTGTATTTCATTCGATGAACCCATAAAGAAAATATCAAGCTCAGTTAAAATCCCCTGAAGGTTGATGCTCTTTGTTTCCATCGTCATAAGTAAGTATTTATACGTGTCTAGTGGACGTTTTAGAAGATCTGAAAATTCTAAAATACCTCTGTTAGCTAAAACCACTTCACCACTCATATTGAAAAGATTTAGTGATTGAAGACTAGGTGGAAGGCTTGCCAGGCGCTTATCCATAGTTATCTGTTGAAGCTTGGCATCGACATGAAGCTGAGGCTCAATAGTCGCAGCACCTGTAGAATATCTTTTTTCAATATTAAATCTTTCTACTCTTATATGCTTATAAACTTCTTGGTAGTCATTTTGATAATTCTTTAAAAGAGCATCAAAGATTTCTCTGTTTCTTTTAGAAAGATCTCCATTATAGAAATAACTATTTTGTATAGACTTTAAAAGCTCAGGAGAATCTTTTAATTCTTCTTCAATCATTTTCTGTCTTATGTGAAGAGGAATTAATAAAAATGGATGGTCTTTTAATTCAGAAGTAAGGATTGCACTAATCTCACTATCTTCAAGACTTGCATACGAGCCTAGATGCTTATTGATTTGCTTAGAGCTTAATCCAAGACTTCCTTTGGTGTGTTTATCAATTGGAAAAATCCAACTAAAAGTAAATAGAGCACCATTTTCAGTTTTTGAATAATCTTCCATGGTCTTCATAATTTTCTTAACAAGCGAAGACTTTGAAGAGCCATTAGGCCCCACAAGTAGAATGAATTTATTATTAAATCCTTCTTCTGTGAAATTGATTATGTTTTCATAGATCTTTTCTTGGGTTCTAAACTGTCCCGCAACTGGGGGAGAGTCCGGATGTGTCTTTTTAAATAATTTAAAACGACCCTCTTCATCTTTTCCATAAAAATCAAACATATCTTTAAGATACAGACCTGTTGTCCTGAGTTCTCTTTTTGGAAAATCTTCAAAGATTTCCATATATTCACTAAAAGAGAAGATTTGTTTTAATCTTTCTTTTTCGTTGTTTACTTCTCCTAGCCAATCCATATAAAATTCCTTGTACATGATTAAAAATGACACTTCTATTATACCAAAATTATCTCTATTTATCGCTTCGATAGGAATTGCCACATTAGTCTATCTTTTTACTCAAGATTCAGGTCAAACATCTAAAAAAACTAATAAACAAAGTGATATCAATGTCTTAGCGAAAGAGTTGAATACGGCTTGGACTAGTGGAGAGTCGCAAATTTTAAAGATTTCAAATCTAAAATGTAAAAATATAAAGCTAAAAGGTGCTTTGTATCATTCGGACTTTAGAAATTGTAATCCTGTACTCTTTAAGTGTCTTACAGATAAGTATCGAAAGCTTACTCTTTCCAATAAAATTTTTGTTAAAAAAAGTGAATCTTACGATCGAAGAGGAAATCCAATCTTGACTTATAAAAGAGGAAGTCAAAAAATAAAATTAAAATTCTTTAATACCTGTAAGGACACATACCTGCCTCAAAAAAAATATTCTCAAGGTCCTCGAGGGATTGAGAATCTTTGGGATAATAAAAATGATTTCGTTTATATCGATAAAAACTATCGAACAAATTTAGATGTTAACCTATGGAATAAAAAAGAGGCATATCCTCTTTATGCTCCAAGTATAAATCTATCCTTGGAAAAGAAAATTTCTTATTGTCAGTCTCAAGGGATGCAACTTTTACAAGCCCGCTTCTTTGATGCTGCAAGCTTTTATCCTGAAACAAATTCAGACTTTTTCTATAAGCATAGATTTCCTTGGACTAAGAAAAGTCGACTTGAAGTTAAAAAGCCAAGTGAGAGCGATTGTGGAAATATGTATACCAAAGAGTGTGAATCTATCCGAACTTATCAGTATGGCGAACCAATAGGTTTAACATGGATAGGAATTAAAAACTCTTTAGGTAACTATCCAGAATTTTTAGTTAATAAGTTTGATTCTAGTTTGAATTTAAAAGTTTCAAGCTTTTACAAAAAATTCTCTAGTCCAGCTCATAGAGTGGGATATAGAGAGAATATTAAGAAAAATCCAAATTTAAAGGTAGCTTTTAGATGCATGCTTGTTTATTAATTCTATTTTTATTTTTGAGCTGTACTGAGGTTGAGAAAAGTTCTTTCTACTCAGAAACAAATAAAAGGTGGCTTGCTGCGACTGGTGTTCAAAGAATTAATACAAATTATGAAAGTTTAGATCTGGTTAACACACCTAAAGGAACAACTCAGCCGCTTCTTAAAATAAAATTTCTAGACTCAAATTTTACAAAAGTATCAGATTGCCTTTTTTATAAAATTCCAAAAAATAATGATGGAGTTCTTTTTGTTGTAGAGAACCCTACAAATAAGGAGTGTAAAGCTCTTATTGCTGAGAAGGCATATGCTTCAATTTCGAATATTAGAAACTTTGGAATTGACCTTGATCATAAAACGGTAAAATTAAATATTGATACAAAATCGATTGAATATAATTTCTCAAATTATCCACGTAAAAGAAAAAATAAATTACTAGAAAATTCAAAAACAAATGATTATCTGGTGGCTTCAAGTATAAATTACCATCAAAAAATAAAGATTTTTCAAAATGGAGAGATTTGTTTTGATATTGATGATGATTGTAATATTACAAAAATTGATCGTTGCGACTCTTGTAAAGGTGGCTTCTTTAAGACTATTGCAAGTAAATGTTCTTCTTCATTTAGAAAAGTATGTGGAGTCGATTCTTGTGGTGAAAAACATAAGCCAGCTTGTATCAGGGGAGTTGAGACCTCTGGAATGAATATGAATGCCTATTGCATCAATGATAGTCCTGTAGGGTTTTGTAATAAGGAATTAAGAGTTGTTTGTGAAAATGGCGTGCTTATTTGTGAGTGAGACTTTTTTACTTATAAATCTCTCGATTAAATACTGTTAATAACTATGAATTTTTGAAAGCTTTGAGTAGGCATTTGTTAGAGTCGTTTCAAGATACTCGTAGCTATCCGAAGTTACACCCATGCAAAAACTTATTCTAACGATTCCTCTACCAACTTTATCATCTACACCCATTGATTTTAAAACCTTAGATGTTGCAGGTTCATTATCAGAGCAAGCAGAAGAAGTTGTAACAAAGATATCATTTGATTCAAGTTCAATTTGAACAGCTTGTCCATGAACTCCTGGAAGAGATAAAAGTGTCGTAGATGAAAGTCTTGGTGAATTCTCTCCGATAATAACAATTTCAGGAAACTTAGCTTTAATATTTTTTTCGAACTTCATTCTTAGCTCATTAACTCGAGAAAGGTCCGATTTATTTTTATCAAATTCCTCAAGAGCAACAGCAAGTGTTTCAGCTCCAATATAATTTTGAGTTCCACCACGAATACCAAGTTCTTGAACGGCACCACCAAAAACAAGTGGCTTCATTTTTGATGAATCTTTAGCAAGTAAAAGACCAGAGCCAATTATTGCTCCAATTTTATGCCCACTTACTACAGCGTAATCAATTCCTGATTCTTGAAAGTTAAATTCTGTTTTTCCAATAAATTGAGTCGTGTCACAAAAGTATTCTGCATTAAATTCAGAACAAAGTTTTGCAATCTCAATATAGGGTTGAATAACACCAGTCTCATTATTTGCGGCCATAAGGGCTACAAGGGCAATTTTATTTTTATTTTCAGACAATAGAGATTTTAAATGTTCAAGATCAACGATTCCATCAGCTGTAGATTTAACTACGAGTCTTTTATAACCTCTAGCTTCTTCGTAATACTTTGAAGCATTAACAACACAAGAGTGCTCAAGGCCACTTGTTATGATAACGTCTTTTCCATCAGTTCTTTCTGATAGAGTAGAGTGGAAGACATGCGAGATACCTTCACTTGCACCCGAGTTAAATGTGATTTGATTTGCTTTTGCTCCAAGAACTTTTGCACAAGTCATACGACATTTTTCAAGACCAAAATTCATCTTTCTACCAAGGCTGTGAATTGCATTTGGATTTGCGTATGGGCCAGAAGCTAAACGCGTACTTAAGTATTCAACAACTTTTTTATTTAACGGGCATGAACCATTATTATCAGCATAAATCATGTATTGGTCTCTCTTAATTAAATGTTCTCTTATGAAATTTTTAACATTCTATCTAAAGCTTTTAAAGAATTATTTTTTACATCTTCAGGAACTTTAATAACATTGATAGCTTCGCCACGCTTGATTGACCTAAAAGATTCTAGAAGCCATCTCGGTCTAACGCGATACATAGTTGTACAAAGACATTGGTAAGGAGAAAGAGATGAAATTTCTTTATCTGGAAACCACTGTGAAAGGCGGTTAACCAGATTGATTTCAGTTCCTACGGCCCATTTACTACCAGAGGGAGCATTTTTAATTGTCTCAATTATATAAGCAGTTGAGCCATTATCATCACTTGCTTGAACAGTTTCAAAATTACACTCAGGATGTACGATAACAGTAGTATCTGGTGAATTCTTTTTTACCGTGTTTACTTGTTCCGCTGAGAAACCTTGGTGTACAGAACAGTACCCATACCAAAGAATAACTTTTGCTTTTTTTATTTGCTCTGCAGATACTCCGCCATCTTGAAGATTAGGATTGTAAACAATCATCTCATCTAGTCCTATACCCAATTCAAAACATGTATTTCTACCTAGATGTTGGTCTGGGAAAAATAAAAGTTTCTCACCTTGGTCTAGTGCCCAAGTAATTATTTTTTTTGCATTACTAGAGGTACAAATTGCACCTTCATTTGCACCAACAAAATCTTTTAATAAAGCGGAACAGTTTATATAAGTGATCGGTATAATTTTTTCGTCAGTTGCATCAGTTAAGTTTTTCCAACAACGATCAATTTCAATTCTATTTGCCATATCGGCCATAGAGCATCCAGCATTCATATCAGGGAGAATAACTTTTTGATCTTTACTCGTAAGCATATCAGCTGTCTCGGCCATAAAATGAACACCACAAAAGATAATATATTCAGCGCTTAGTTTTGCGGCATCTTTGGCCAATTGAAGAGAGTCTCCAGTGTGATCTGCCAGCGATACAACATCGTCTTGCTGATAGTGATGACCCAGCACAACAACCTTTTCGCCAAGCTCAGCTCTAATTTCTTTGAGCTCTTGCATTACTTGTTGGTCCGATAGTTCTGCTTCAGAAATAACAGGTTTGTGATCTACTTGTTCTTCGTAAAAGTTAATCATATTTAATCCTTTTGATGTCTTCTTAAAGCATAATTGACACAAGCTTTCAAGAGGTAGTGCTCCGCAAACTGTGCGAATTTATTTAGATTTTTTTTTGACGTAGTGAAATATTGCCCCTACAATTTTTATATAAGATATTTTTTGTCGGAAAGGGAGTTCACATGGCAAAAGTAATAACAATTGCAAACAATAAGGGTGGCGTTGGCAAAACAATGCAGGCGTACCAACTTTCAACACACCTCGCAAATGAAGGTAACAAAGTATTAGTAATTGATCTTGATTCTCAAGCAAATTTAAGTATGACTCTTGGCGTTGACGTTCGTAGAACATTAATCCCTGAGTGGCTTATTGGAGATATCGATGCTGATGACGTTATTGCACCAAGTGAAGGTAAACACGAATTTTACAAAAACTTAGATGTAATCGCATCTTCTAGACATCTTGCAAACCTAGCAAAACTTTTAATTTTATCAGAAGCAGAAGTTAGAAAAACAGCAGGAAGAAAAGAGAGACTTTTAAAACTAAGAATTGAAGAAATCTCTGATCGTTATGACTATATAGTAATTGATACACCTCCAATGCTTGGTGATGAATTAATTATGGCATTAGTTGCTAGTGATAGAATTTTAATTCCAACTCAAGCTCAAGATTATTCAATCGATGGACTTGAAGAATTAATGGATACTTTTGAAATTATAAAAGAAAGTGAAAATCCAAAGTTAGACTTTAATATTATTCCTTCTATGGTTAATGCTAGAAGAAATATTGAAAAACAAAGAATGGAAGAGCTTGCTCAATCATTCAATGTTACTCCAGCAGTTAGAAATCTTGTTGATATGCAAGAGTCTATCTCTCTTAGAAAACCAGTTTTTATGATGAATAGAAAATCGAAAGGTAAGAAAGATTATAAGAAACTATGGGATTCATTGGGGTTAATGTAATGGCTAAAAAGTTTGCTACAAGAGTATCAAAAAAAGACCGTGTAAAAAAAGATATTGCTAGTCATCTTGATGATTCAATCTTTCGTATGAACGATGAAAAGCTTCTTCAAGGAGCAAGATTAGATGATTTAGAGTTAGCAAAAATTGAAGTTCGAGCTCAGGTTCGTACTAAGTTCAATGATGATTCAATTCGTGAGCTTGCTACTAATATTCTAGAGAATGGATTAATCCAACCTCTTGTTGTTCATAGAGAAGGATCAAAATTTGTTCTAATCTGTGGAGAGAGAAGATTTAGAGCAATGAGTACGTTGGATGAAATGAAGGTTGCTCCATGTTTTATTTTAGAAAATAAAACTGATGAAGAGCTTATGGCCATTCAATTTTCAGAAAACTCAGCTCGTGAACAACTTCACTATATTGATCAAGCAGATTCAATCTATGGATACAAGAAACTAACTGGAGCAAGTGAGAGAAAAATTCAAGCGGCTCTTGGTATTTCTAAGTCTGAAGTTCACCGTTGTCTTCTTATTGCAAGACTTCCAAAGAAAGTGAAAGAAGCTGCAAAAGTTCACAATACTGAAAAGTATGTTCTTCTTGAATGGGGAGCACTTGAAGCAAGTGAATTAAAAAATCAATTAAAAGAAAGAATAATTACTGGGAGCTTAACTAAGCGTCTTCAATTAAAAAGAGCAATCAATGCCGGTGGTGGAATTGTTAAAACAAAAAGAAAGACACCAGTTAAGAAGACCAAAAAAACGGAACCTTCTGCACAGGAGCTGTTAAAAGCAATGAAATCTCGCTCAAAAGAGCTGAAGCTTGATAAAAAGTCTCAGGCTTTGTTAAAAGAGTTAATGGCAAACCTTTAAATTTTAATAAGTTAAGCCTCTCGAATGAGAGGCTTTTTTTTCTCTATTAAATCTATTCTCTTTATTTAATACAATGAAGTATGGATAAAATAGGATCAAACCCTAAACCCATTCAAACAAAAATAATTAACGGTAAAGAAGTTACTAATGCTTTTCAGTTTAAAAAAGCACCTGGCTCTCTTAAGCCTGATTATAAACTAGCTTTATCCGATAAGGCCCGAGGCCTTCAAAAAGACCTTTCGAAAACAAAAGATCTAAAGCCTGAGGTGGCTAAGCCAAATATTGAAACACCCGCTAGCTCAGAAGGTTCTAGTGTTGAGGTTAAACTTCCCAGTATAGATGTTCCAAATATTCCAAGCACTCCGGATATAACGGATGCTGCTGATGCATTAAAAAAATTAGATAATGTAAAAGAAGCTAAAAAGATAATAGAAGTAAAAAAAGAATCACATTCGCTATATCATCCACTGTGCCTAAGCGTTGCATCGCATTATTGGGATTTTCGATAGTCGGTATATCAGGCGTATCAATGAAGGCTGGACAAACTGCATTCACACGCACATTTTTAGAGGCAAGCTCGTGGGCAGACTGTTTCGTTAAGCCGATTAAGCCTGATTTACTGCTCACATAACCAACACCCATATCAATTGGATTCGGGTGTCCTGCGGTACTCGCAAGATTGACAATCGCGCCCCCACCTTCATCGACCATCACCCGACTCATCAATTGGGTGCAAAAGAACGCACCCGTGAGATTCACTTCAATCTGTCTGCGCCAATCCCATTCATCCATGCCCGACATCTCTTGTGCTTTGTAAATCCCTGCTGTATTGACCATGAAATCAATTTTTCCATGAGCATCACGCGCACGCTCAATTAAAGCAGAAACCTGAAAACGGTTCGACATATCGCCATGAAAACCAATAGCATTGCCCCCCTCAGCATTAATCGCATCTGTGACACGCTCAATACGGTCAGGGTTTAAGTCGTTTAAAGCTAGGGAAGCCCCAGCTTTAGAGAGTGCTTGTGCTACAGCCAAGCCAATGCCTGAGCCTGCCCCTGTGACAATGGCTGTTTTACCTGTGAAATCAACTACGAAATTTGGCATGTGTGTTTTAACCAATGTTTGATACTCGTTTCTGTGCCTTTATGGAAAGTATTGCCACTACTATACATCAACATCCGATTGGTATTGGTCGCGACATAGAATGAACTGTCATAAGCATATTTTTCAGCATGCGCATCAGAGGCTTTTTCAGCGTAAATATGCCAGTCATTCCA
>CAKZJW010000125.1 GCA_937120495.1 uncultured Oligoflexia bacterium | reverse complement strand
AATAATCTCAGTAATCTCTGAGAGCATGATTTTTTCATCAGTACCAAGTGCAGGGAAGTGTATATGTAAATGATCCGGGTAGATTAAAACATTGTGGTTGTTGTCGTAATAAACCATCATTCCAATAAATGCACTGAGCATTACCCCAAGTGAAAGAGCGTAATCGCCAATACTTATCGTTGAAGCATATTTATACATAATAAAGCACTGAACACCGTATACGAGTGTGATTAGTGGCATAACTGCGACAAGGTGGTTTGAATGGTTTTGACGGCCTATTTTGGCCAAAACTTTACTCATACAATTCTTCTCGGCTAGTTTGAGCATAAGCTTTAAGTGGAATTTGCCAAGTATCGGTGGCGCTCTAAGTAGTAGAAAATCTATTAAGTAGCTGTAATCACCTAATCGACTAGGGGATCTGGGTATTTAATCAGATAATATCACTAAGGTTTGATTGGAAATATGCCGAATAAGCCTAAGATAAAAATTTTTTGGAGAAGCGTATGCTTAAATTTGCAAAACTATTCACATTAACTCTTATCATTCTTGGTTCTAGTGCTATAGCACAAACAGAAAAAGACCTAGACTGTAACTATAAAAAAGCGTCGTATCATTATTACTTGGCTTTTGTTAATGAACAATTAAATGAAAACAGACCTGGCTCCAAAAAAGTTGTAAGGCACAATAAGGATGTATGTGACCCTGCTGCTACATTTACATATCACGTAATCTTCATGAAAAGTGGAGAAAAAATAAAACCTGAAGGGAAGCTTTATGTTGATGGAAAATATGATTCCGAAATTGGAGGGAAGTTATATGACAGTATTGCTGATGTTAAAAGCAGTATTGCAGGTCGAATTTCTGAGATATTAAAAGCCAGAGAGAGAAAGCCAGTCAAAGCCATAACTAGTATCCAGGCAAGTGATGTTAAGAGAGTTGGGTCTTTAGAGCTAGACAATAAAATAGATATTCCTAAAGATCTTAGTGTGATAGGTGAATCAGCTCAGGAGTCGCCTGATACATATGATTATAAAATTGGTGCTAAACTGCTTGGAGATAGAAAGTTAAGAAAAGTTGCTGGTGATATCGATCGAAAAAGTAGTGCAATCAATAAAAAACAAAATCAAATTAACGATATTGTTACAAATGATGAAGATCTTAAAAAAATGGTTGATAGTAGTGGGAATAGTATCTTTGTTAAAGAAGATGATAAATACGTTTTAAATGAAAAAGCGATATTGACTGAAGAGAATAGAGCTGAACTACCTATCGGATTACAGAATAAGATTGATGCCGTAGGTAGAAAAAAATCTAGAGTTACATCCAAAAAAGATTCTTATCAAGATGATTTTATAAAAAAATCAGGAAAAAAAATTAAAGAGAAGCAAGAAGTTCTTGGACAACTAGAAAGCGATATGTCGACAAGTATTGAAAGTGGTAACACTACTGAACTAGGCAAAGAAATCATTAAATATAGACAAGGTTTGGTTGAAGAGAAGACTCTTGTTTGTGAACAAGCAAATATGGAACTTCGTAAGTTGGGAAAGTCAGATAAGACTAATCCTGATTGTCAAAAAACGGCAGAGGACTCAGTTGTAGAGGACGCGAATGATGAAGATACTGTTCTTGGAAAAAGTAGTGCTGCCCATGCAAAAATGGTAGCAAAAGATGCAAGAGATACAAGTGTTGATATTGATGAAAATGAACATATTTATGAAGTCGCTGCAAAAATTGTAGACGAGGAGAAAATTAAATATGAGATAGACTGTACTAAAAAGGTTAAAGATGGAATTGCTGACATTGCTGCAAATAATGATACAGTTTCAATCTTTGGTTCAGGTAAGGACTATAAGTTAACTTCCCCCGCGCAATGTAGAGATGCTAGGGATGATGGTATTTTTGCAGAAAATGAAGATCTTTATTCAGCAGAAAGCCTTGATCAAAATTTTTACAAACTACTAAAGGCAAAAGGAAGAAACTTATTTTGCCATAAAATGGTAAAGGCTAAAAATAAAAAATTGGGTTATTCTTGTCAGAACTTCTTAGATGCAAGGTCTAGATGTGAAAGCCTTAGAGAACATAAACTTATTACTAATGAAGAAGTAATTAAGCTTTTAGCTGATATTAATGAAAAGGATGAGTTTGATGAAGATGATGAAATAAGTGGTGGGTATGAGAACTCTGTTTTCTTGTTGGAGTCTGGCTTTACAGATATCAAACCTTATACAACAGATAGGTATGGAGATAAACAATTCACTTTCTATAATTCAGATGTTTGTAATGAGGTACTTCTTAATGAATTTCTTGGTTGTATGGGAGATCAAGAGCAGATAAAAGAAGGTACTCAAAAATTAATATCAAACTCTCTCGTTCATCCTGGTGGAAGCTTTGGTGTTGAACGTGTTGATATGGAAAAACTCTTAAGCTTAAAGTCAGAAATAAATTTAAAGGAGCTAAAGACTCCTGTAAATATAGAGGTTGAAGAGGGAAAGTACGAACACATCAAGAATATTAAACCTGAACTATCGGAGAAGGTAAGGGTGGCATATTCGTGCACAGGAGACTCGTGTCCTTCAGCAAAAACAATCAAGCAAAGAGCGGGTGTTGCTTTTTATGATCAATATGGAACTTGTTTAACAACCAGAAAAGTTGTTTTTGATAACTACAATCGAGATGAGGTTGAGCTTGTCGAGGGGAGCTTTAAAAGAAGTGAACAGAAATCTTTTGATGGAAGATTTGTTTGTAAGCAGACAAGAGAGTGGACTCTAGATTATGGTTCTTGTTTAGGGTTAATAAATGCTTATGGTGCAGTTGCACTTGGAACAAAGGGTGTGGATCTTTTTAATAGAGGAAGTTCCCAAATTCGAAATACAAAAAAAGCACAGGAAAGAAGTGAACGTGTAGTTCCAGAAGGAGAAGATCCTTTAATTTCTGGAATTAATGCTCAAAGAGATACTTATTCGATCAAGCAACAAGAGGAAACGATTAGGATGACAGCCAATGCAGCAGCAGCAGCAGGCCTAACTACAAAAATGACAATGTTTTATAACTCACCAAAAAAGAATGCTAGAAGATGTGAAAATCTTGATGAAGGTGATGAAAGGTATATGAAGTATTACTGTCATATTGCTCATTATTGGAGTGCAAGTGGAGCTGTGAGAGATGGAGAGTTTTTTCCAAATCAGGAAGTTCGTGCGCAAATGTGGAGTGTTGTATCTCAGCTTACTGTAGAATCTGCTCTTGCAGGAATGAGGGCTGCTGATGCTAAAAATAGAAAAAGAAAACTAGATAAATACAAAGCGAAGTTTGCAGCTCTTGAGGATAACTCTGAAGCGAGACAAAATTTTATTGATCTAGATTACTGTAAATTTAATCCGGCTTCTCCGCAATGTAGAGGAAGAGGAGCTAATGGCCCAGCAAGTAATGGATTCACTAATGGTGGAATTTCTATGCAATCTGGTGG
>CAKZJW010000124.1 GCA_937120495.1 uncultured Oligoflexia bacterium | reverse complement strand
AAACGAATACAAAGTGCTCTTGATGCAGCTGAGAAAAATGCTGATTTTTGGTCAACAGTTGGATTTCGTTTTAGAAAATCTTGTGAAGAGCTAGGTCCTAGTTTCATAAAACTCGGTCAATTACTCTCAACAAGAGAAGATATCTTAGATCCAAATTTAATAAAAGAGCTCAAGTTACTTCAAAATAAAGTTATTGGAATTGATTTCTCTGAAGCTAAAAAAATTATTGAAAGAAATCTTGGAAGAAATATCGAAGACGTATTTGAATCTCTTGAAGAAGAGCCTATAGGTACTGCTTCAATTGGGATTGTGTATAAAGGTAAGCTTAAAACTGGTGAAGAAGTTGTTATTAAAGTTCGAAGACCAGATATTCAAAAAATAATAAATAATGATTTTGAAATAATTGCATTTATCGTCAGCCAGATTGAAAAAGTTTCTAATGACTTTAAATATCTTGGAGCAAGTCGTGCAATTGATGACTTCTTTAAGAGTATTCAGTTAGAAATAAACTTTTTAATTGAAGCTATGAACTGCGAAAAGCTTCGAGTAAATCTTAAAAAAATTGATACTGACGATATGTTTGTCATACCTCAAGTCTTTACAGAGTTTTCAACTTCTGAAGTTTTAGTTATGGAGCTATTAGATGGGAAGCCATTTAATGAGATTGGTGATTTAAAAAATGAAACACCAAAACTTGATGAAATGATGCAAAGAAGTGTTCGAATGTTTATTCACACACTTTTAGCGGATGGTTTTTTTCATGCAGATCTTCATGGTGGAAATTTCTTTTTATTAAAAGATGATAAAATAGGTCTTATTGATTTTGGATTAATGGGTAATTTGAGTAAAAAGAATAGAACAAGCTTAGTTGCAATTCTTTTAGCATTAGTTACTAACAATTATGAGAATTTAGTCTATGAATTTTTGGATGTTGCTGACTATGATCAAATTCCAAATCATGAAGAGCTAATACGTGATCTTCAAGATGCACTATCACCCTTTATAGGATTAAGTGTTCAACAAACGGATGTTACTCAATTAGTTAACTCTATTGTTTTAACTCTTAGCAAGCATCAAATGTATTTACCTAGAGAGTGGTTTATTATCTTTAGGTCTTTAATGACTCTTGATGGAGTGGGAAAAGCAATTAATATCGACTTAAACCTTTTTGAAGTTATTGATGCTGAAATTCATGACATCATGGGAGAGTTGATCTCTAAAGAATCAATGATGGAAGATGCATTGTGGATAGGGAGAGATACGCTTAACTCTCTGAGAATAATACCTAGGCATATAAAATGGATGCTCAAAGAGTTTTCTAAGAAAAAATACACTCTTGATATTCAGCTTGTTGGTGTTCAAAAAGAAATAAGCTTAATTAGTAAAAGCATCTATTTTATTGGACTAATGCTTCTTGCTAGTACACTTACCTTTAGTGGTGTCTACCTTGTAAAAGACTACTCTATAACAAATATATATGAAATTCCTGTTATCGTTTGGTGTTTTTGGGGCTTGGCTTTTATAACTTCTGCGAGAGCTACACTCTTTCTAAAAAAATAATCACTTTAAATTGAATCAAGGCCACTAATATAGAATGGCTTTAAGTCTTGAAGTTCTTCAAATTTATTTGGACCAAAGACTCCTGTTAGAAATTCATTTGTTTCAAGTTCCATAATAGAGCTTTCAAAGTTAAAGGTAATATTATCTTTTGAAATCTTTTCTATTTGAATTAAATTGTTTGTAAATGCTCTAATAAAACTTTTGAACGAAGAAGGATTTGAGATTTTTATTAAAGTCGCATAAAGAGAGTCACATTCCTCTTCTAGTTTCTCACTAGACCAAAGAACACCGTATTTTTTTAATTCTTCAAAGTCATCAAAAGATCCAACTTCAACAAGAACTTCGCTTAAGTCTTCTCCTTTATTCATAAAGAAATAATTTTTAATAATATTATTCTCTTTCTTTATGTATAAATCAGTAGAAGTGATCTTCTTTAATGTATCCCAGTCTTGTAAGCTTCTAGTAATTCTTATATCTGTCTGGGAGTTATAGATACCGCTTAATGCCTCTATGTCATTGCTATGAAGTGTATTAAGCTTCGTTGGAATAAACTCTTCCGCATCCTCAAGAGATTGATCATATTCAAATTGATCAACACAAGGATAAAAATCAAACTTTTCATACAGCTCTATTTGATCACTCCACAGCATATAAAAAGATTTTTCTTTATAAAGGTTTAAAACATGTTCAAAAAAAGGTGTGAATAAACCTTGTCCTCTGTGTTTTGAAGCTATTGCAATCCCTCCAAGCATAATGATAGAGAAGCTCTCTTCCTTTATCGTTATTTCTTTTTCAAGTACACCTATATGGCCAATAACTTCTTTATCTTTAATTAATAAGTGACAGTTATTGTGATTGTTCTTTTCCATAAGAGGGTAGAAGTCTATTTCAAAGGAGTTTTCACTGCTGTAGTTAAAACTTTCTTCGATTAACTGAAGAGTTTGTTGGAAAAAGTCGGCGTTTTCTTTAAGAGTTGTATAGTTCATTGACATATCTTAAGTTAAATCATCTTTAAGGGCAAATTTTTCCACGTGCTAAGTGCTTGTTTTTAAACAGTATTTTGCGTTTTTTGCCGATTGTTAATTATTTTTACAGTTTTAGTTAAGAGAAGTTTTTAAACGTCGATAAAGCTTATGGATGATCTACTGATCTTCCCAGTGTCAAGGAATGATGCTGAAACCAGTTCAAGGAGGAACACAATGGGTTTAAGAATTAACACTAACGTTTCTTCTCTAAACGCTCAAAGAAATTTAAGCGGGACGAGAATCAATCAACAGAAGACATTAGAACAATTATCTTCTGGTCAGAGAATTAACCGTGCAGGAGATGATGCTGCCGGATTAGCAATCTCAGAAAACTTAAAAGCACAAATTCGTGGTTTAGCGCAAGCAGAAAGAAATGCTCAAGATGGTATTTCACTTGTTCAAATTGCTGAGGGTGGTTTAAGTGAAATTTCAAATATTATGATTAGACTTAGAGAACTTGCTGTTCAGTCTGCATCGGATACTATTGGTGCAACAGAAAGAAAGTTCCTAAATGTTGAATTTGAGCAATTAACTTCAGAAGTTGATAGAATTGCAAACTCAACAGAATTTAACAGAGTTCCACTTCTAAACGGAACAGGAGCTGTTTTTGATATCCAAATCGGTACTCGAAATGACCCTTTGTCTGACAGACTTACATTCGACGCTTCAAGCGCAGATGTTAACGTTGCAGCACTAGGATTAAACCTTGCTTCAGTTGCTGATAAGATATCTTCTCAGAACTCACTAGCTGCAATTGACCAAGCTATTACATCAGTTTCAAGTATTAGAGCTGACTTTGGTGCACTTCAAAACAGATTACAATCTACGATTAATAATCAGCAGATTAGTATTGAAAACTTAAGTGCCGCAAATTCACGTGTAAGAGACGCTGATATCGCAGCTACTACAGCTGAATTAACTAAAAACAACATTTTAATGCAAGCGGGAACGTCTGTACTAGCTCAAGCTAACCAGTCTACTACTAGTGCATTACAACTTATTCAACAGGCAGCCGGATAATAGCTACCCCTAGCTAGGTTACTAGCCAATTGAATATGTAAAAAAACACCTGCAAGTGTTAAATAAAAATTAACAACACCGTAGGTATGTGACGTCGTGACGATAGTGTTACGTGCAAAGTTGGAACGTTTGAAAAAAGTGCTAAAAAAAGAAAAACACCAATTTTGAATTATTAACAACAGAACAGTAGGTTCGAAAATAAACAGGAGGTTTACATGACATTACTAGACGGAGCTTAATATGCTAAGAATTAATACAAACGTGCAGAGTTTATCTGCGCAAAGAAATTTATCAAATACAAAAAGAGAACTAGACGACAGCATGAGAAAACTCTCAAGCGGTCAAAGAATAACAAGAGCAGGCGATGATGCTGCTGGCTTAGCAATAAGCGAAAAACTCAAAGCATCTATTAGATCTTTGGGGCAAGCGAAAAGGAATGCAGGAGATGGGATCTCACTTATACAGACAGCTGAAGGTGGATTATCAGAAATTTCAAGTATTATTATTCGATTGCGTGAGCTTGCTATGCAGACAGCCTCAGACACAGTTGGCGATACAGAAAGAGAATTTTCAAATCTTGAGTTTCAACAGCTTAAAGATGAAGTTCAACGTATTGCACTCTCGTCAGAGTTTAACGGAAGGAAACTTCTTGATGGTACAGGAGGCGTTGCAGACATCCAAATTGGTGTTCACAACGACGCTTTTAACGACAGGATTAGCTATGATAGTTCAAAAATCTCAGCAACTCTTGAAGACCTGGGCATCGGTGGGGAACTTGTTGCGAATAAAGAAGCTTCGCAAATGGCCCTTAGTAGACTCGATGATGCACTTGTTAAGATTAACGGCAACAGAGCTGAGCTTGGTGCCCTTCAAAATAGACTTCAAACTGTTACCAACACACTTGGTATCAATGAAGAAAATTTTGCAGCCGCAAATTCAAGAATCAGAGATGTTGACGTGGCATCTGAATCTGCCAAACTAACGCGAGCGAATATCCTTGCACAAGCAGGAACCTCAGTGTTAGCGCAGGCGAATCAAACGCCACAATTTGCACTTAAACTTATTGGATAGTCACATATCTACAAGCTATCCCTCGAATGAGGGATAGCTTTTCTATTTTCTAAAACCTGTTAAAATCAATATATGAGTAAAAAGAAAACAATCTTAATTTTTGGAGTATCATCCTTTCTAGGTTCAAACCTGGCTGAAATACTCAAGAAAAAGTATAGAGTTGTTGGGACCTACTATAAAAATCGAGCTGATATTGAAGGCGTGCTAAGCCTAAAGTGTGACGTACATAAAAAAGAGCTTGTTCAAAAAATATCTTTAATCGTAAAACCAGATATAACTATTTATGCAGTAGGACTAACTAGTCTTGCTGAGTGTAGTGATAACCCCAAAGTTGCAGATGCTCTAAATACAGCTGGAGTCTTTAACGTTTCGTCTGCAGCTGAGAGATACGGATCTAAATTTATATATTTTTCTTCTTCATATATTTTTGCTGGAGAAAATACCCTTTATAGCGAAAATGATACTCC
>CAKZJW010000123.1 GCA_937120495.1 uncultured Oligoflexia bacterium | reverse complement strand
TACTTTAAATTCTTAGAGGCGAAGAATGCCAAATAGGTTTGAATCTTTATCGATTCCTTCAGATGTTGAGTCAAAAATAACTGAAAATATTTTAATTATAAAAAAATGGAACTGGGACTATTCAGAGGCATTGGTATTTCAAAAATCGGCTCAAGAATTTATTCAAAAAAATAGAGATTTGAAAATTTATATTTTTTGTAATCATCCCCACTGTTTTACTCTCGGACGTGGAAACGAAAGAGGGCAAGATGAGCTTGTTGATTTTGATGAGCAGATTGAATCATTGATGAGCTTTGACCTACACAGAATCCACAGAGGCGGAGGCGTGACTTTTCATTATCCTGGTCAGTGGATTTTCTATCCCATAATTGCGCTTAAAGAAAGTCTCTCTCTAGAAGATCTTTCTTGTTGGCTACTGAAAAGTGTAAAACAAGTTCTTAGTGAATCATTTGGTATTCAGGATGTAATCACTGCAACAAAGCTTATGGGTGTGTGGAGAAAAAAACTAAAGCTAGCTTCAATTGGAATCGGTGTGTCTCGATTTGTAACGGAGCATGGTCTTGCTTTAAATCTTGATTATGATAAAAAAATGTTCGATGAACTTTTAAAAATTAACCCTTGTGGAATGTCACCTCAGACCTATATAAGTGCAGATAAGTGCTTAGAAGAGTCACAAATAAAACCAGAAAACTTTATTGAACAGTTTCAATTAGAATTTGAAAAAACTATTTTAAATTTATAGATCTATTTATTGGTTGATTTAAACTAATAAACGATTCTGTGGCTTGAATGCTTTCAATCCTTTGAAGTTTACTCGATAGAAAAAAATGAAAGTCCGTAATGCTTTTAGTATGAATCTTTACAAGAAGGGCATAGTTTCCTGTTGTGTAATAGGCTTCAACAACTTCATTAAAACTTTCAAGCTCTCTGATAACCTTGTCGTAATCCTTAGTTGATTTAAGATGAATCCCGAGAAAAACTGTAACGTCATATCCAAGAAGACTTAAGTCGAGAGTGATTTGACTCCCTTTGATAATCCCAATCTTTTTAAGCTTATCTACTCTTTGATGAATAGTTCCGCCAGAAACAATAAGGCTTCGAGCTATTTCTATGAAGGGCTTTCGTGCATCTTGTAGTAATTCAGTCAGAATTTGCCTATCTAGTTTATCAATTTCATATTTTTCAGCCATTTTTCTACTCCAAATTATCTATTTTATGGATAATTATGTTTAATATTAACATATTCGTAAAAATTAGGCTATCAGGGTATTAATAATTGATTCAGATGCGTAAATGTCCGATTATATCATAGTCAGGGAGAATATATGTGCGGATTAGTACTACTATCAGGATCAAAAGAAGAAAAACAAAGAGCAAAGGCCAGCTTAGATCGAATTAATCATAGAGGGCCTGATTCACAAAAGCTTATTCACACAGCAGACTATTGGCTTGGCTTTACTAGGCTCGCGATAATGGATTTGAGTTCAAGTGGAGATCAGCCCTTTAAATATGAGAATAAATACTTTCTATGTAACGGCGAAATTTATAATCATAAAAAAATAAAGCAAAAATATAGTGAATTTAATTATCAATCATCAAGTGATTGTGAAGTACTTATTCCTCTTCTTTTGGATAAAGATATTTCTAAGGCCATTGGCGAAGTTGATGGAGAATTTGCATTTGTTGTCTTTGATGAGAAGTCTAAAAAGATAATTGCTGCAAGAGACCCAATGGGAATCCGTCCACTTTTTTATGGAAAATCTAAAAAAAACGGAGAGATATGTTTTGCTTCTGAGGCAAAATCCTTAATGGAATTTTCAACAGATATTAAACCTTTTCCTCCTGGCTACTACTATAAAGATGGTGAGTTCATTTGTTATAAAGATCTCGCTAGAGAATATTCATATGTTACAGATGAACTAGATGAAGCTTGTAAAAAAATTAATACACTGCTAGTTGAGGGTGTAAAAAAACGTCTCGATTCAGATGCACCAGTTGGATACTTATTAAGTGGAGGACTTGATTCATCCCTTGTTTGCTCTATTGCTCAAAAATTTTCAGATAAGCCAATTAAAACTTTTGCAATTGGTATGAGTGAAGATGCAATTGACTTAAAGTACGCCAAAGAAGTTGCAGAACATATTGGATCAGATCACACAGAGGTTATTATAACTAAAGCAGATGTTCTTGCATCTCTTTCTAAGGTTATTCTTTCCCTAGAGAGCTGGGACATTACAACTGTTCGTGCGAGTGTAGGTATGTATCTTGTTTGTGAATATATTAAAAAACACACCGAGATTAAAGTTCTTATGACTGGAGAAGTTTCAGATGAAATCTTTGGTTATAAATATACAGATTTTGCTCCCAGTGCAGCAGAGTTTCAAAAAGAGGCTCAAAAAAGAGTTGAGGAATTATATATCTATGATGTTCTAAGAGCGGATAGATGTATCAGTGCTCATTCACTTGAGGCGAGAGTTCCATTTTCAGACACAGACTTCGTTGAATATGTAATGTCGATTGACCCAAAAATTAAAATGAATAGCTATGGTCAAGGAAAGTATCTATTAAGGAAAGCTTTCGAGGAAGGTGATTATCTACCTAAGTCGATTCTATATAGAGAGAAAGCGGCTTTCTCAGACGCTGTTGGGCACTCTTTAGTTGAATGTATTAAAGAATATGCACAAAAACTCTATTCCGACTTAGAGTACGAAAAAGCTATTCAAAAATATAAATTTAAAACACCCTTCACAAAAGAATCACTAATGTTTAGACAAATATTTGAAGGTCATTATCCATCAATGAGTAAATTGATAAAGGATTATTGGATGCCGAATAAGAATTGGGAAAACTGTGACGTAGAGGATCCTTCAGCAAGAGTTCTTCCAAACTACGGAGAAAGTGGGGCATAAAAAAAGCCTCGTTACCGAGGCTTTTAGTTTTATTTAAATGAAGCTTTTAATTATAAAGCCATATAATATTTTTTCATCATAAGAGCATCGTCTTCAAGGTTAGGTGAGTTACATACAACATATCCTCCACAACCTTTATCTTTAAGAGCTCTTAACATATCTTGCCAGTTAAACTTTGATTTCTCTAAGTTTAAGTGCTTTAAGTCACCCTTAGAGTTTGAGCTGATACCAGAAACATGAACATGCATATTTTTAAGTGCATCACTACCAATTTCTTCTTCTAATCTGTCTAGAACATCAGTCATCTCTTCGTATGAATTATATTTTCCAGTTCTTGCGTAAAGGTGAGAAAAGTCCATACAAGGTTTAACACTACCAACGTTTTTAGTAAGCGTGATTAATTCCTCTAGTGAACCAAACTGAGAAGTTTTCCCCGTAAGTTCTGGTCTTAATTCAATTTCAATATCAAGTCTTGAGAGTCTTTCTTCAATAACGTTCATAGATTTTTCAACAAGATCAAAAACATCATATGGAGAATCTTTCATATAGAAAGCAGCGTGGAAAGTCATAGATTCAGCACCACAAAGGTCAGAGATCTTAGCTGTTTGAATAATTCTCTCAACTGAAGAATCAATCTTATCTTGCTCTCTTGCGTTTAAATTAATGTAGTAAGGACCATGAGAAGTTAATGGAATATTTAATTCGTAAGAAACTTTTCTAAGAGCAGAAGATACTTCCTCTTTCATTCTTACCCCATGAGCGAACTCTAATTGCATACAATCAAGTCCTAATTCATGAATTTTTTGAACGCCTTCAACTGGACTGTTTTTCTTTACAGTTGAATTTGGCACACCAGCAGTTCCGAATAGTAGCTTATCAAAAGACATTTACGTACCCCTTCCTTATTTCCCAAGTTTAATGATTAAAAAATCTTATTCTTCCATTGTGAAAATGACTTAACACAACTTGAACATCCACTTCCTAGGCCAAACTCTTTTTTTAGCAGGTCTAGGTCAACCTCAACATTAGGATCATTGTTAAAAAATTTTCTTATATCTTTGGCACTCACACACATGCATTCACAAATCAGTGTTTCATCAGGGATAAGTTCAACGCGCTCCCCAGCGCGAAGAGATTCAAGTTCAAAAAAATCTAAATCATCTTCATCCACAGCTGTTTCTTCCGCATATGTTTTGTGTTTCAAAGCTTGTGCTTTATAGCGCCTGAGGGGATAAAAGTCTAGGTTCTAGCTGGCATATTGTAATAATGATAGGGAACAAAGTGTTTCAGGGTAGCTAAAAAAAAAAAATACTCTATAATTAATCTAAGTACTTGAATTAATTATGTATATATTAAAAGCGATTTTAACATTTATCATTGTCGCGCTCTTCCCAGCTGCGATCGTCTATCTACTCTTTAGTGGCTTCCTACAGCTGTTTCTACTCCTTTTCGTATTATTAGCTGTGGCATTAATATGCTTGTATAGCGATAAATTTATACTTATGTTTCTTGGTGCAAGAGAGATAATTGACGCGGACAATCAGAGTTTTTTTCAAGTCTTAAAAACGGAAACATATAAAGAATTAGAAGATATGCCTAAGGTGTATGTCTATACAGGCCATAAAGTTAAGGCTTTTGTACTGAATCTCAGAGGAGAATGGTCAATTGTCATCGATAGAAAGCTCCTAGAGAACGTGTCCGAAATTCAATCCAGAGCACTTGTAAAATACTTACTAAGAGTTAAAAACACCCAAGCAAGTAAATCTCAAACAATTGGTATGGGGACAAGCGCTGCGATAATTAAGTTTAATTATTGGATTTGGCAAAGAGTTATCATTAGATCTAAAGGTAAAGCATTGAGGCTTTGCGTCTTTTTGTCTTTAATAATGCTTAAACCTTTAATTGAAATTATTTTAAAAATAAGTGTTAATCGCGAATCGATTTTTGCTGAAGATGAGTTAAAACCAATTTACTTGCAGGTGGATAAACTTGTCACAGAGCGATCTTTTACAGAGTTTATGTTGCTGCATCTTCAAAAAGATACATCGCTCAAAGGTTGTATTATAGAATATCTAGAAAGTTTTCCGTTATTGGAAAATTGTAAGTTTAAAGAGGTTGTATTATGAGCCTAAAAAATAAACTTAAAAATATTGAGTACAATAATCTCTATCCACTTTTTTTTACAATTATTTTTATTTTGATATTGATTCAATATTCTTTTAATTCTTTAGATGCAATTTTTTATGATCTATGGATTAGAGGTGATGTTGGGGCTCAGACACAAGATAATTTAGTTATAATAACAATGGATGAAGAGAGTGATCAGTTTCTAGGAGAGGTGTATCCATATACCTATGCTACTCATAATAGACTCATGGAGAGACTGGCGGCAGATAGACCAAGTTTAGTTTCATATATGGTTCCTATGTTAGAGCCAGAAAGTAGAATTGATAAAGAAAACTTGCAAGGTTTTCATAAGAAAATACAAAAGTATAAATCAATTGGTGGCGCTTTTAGATTTGGTACGGATAAAGATGCCTGGGGGGAACAGATTCCACCAGATGGTCTTAGAGATATTGGTTATTCCTTGGGGATTATCAATAAAGATGGAAATGTGTTTTCTCGAGATGATGTAACAAGAAGAGTTATATTAAATATTTCAGGGGAAGACTCTCTACATCTGTGGCTTGCTAATAAATATAGAGAAAGAAAAGGTCTAAAAAGGGTTGAAGCATCGGAGTTTCCCGGTGCTTATTACGATAGAGAAGCCGATGCTACGTTTAGTTTGTTCCGCTATGGCTCTAACCCCCTTGATTATCAGGGAATAAAAACAATTCCATTTCATAGAGTTGTTGTTGGAAATTTTCCGAGAGGATTTTTCTTTAATAAAGTTGTTCTTGTTGGGCCTCAATACTTGTCTAATATTGGTGACTTTATTTTTACTCCTTTTGGAAAAGAGGGAGCTAAAGCTCCTAAAATGAATGTACACTCTCAAATTGTGTCATCTCTAATAAATGAAAAAACAATTTATAGAATGCCAGATTGGGTATCTGATTTGATATCAATACTCATTGCAATTTTTCTATCTTTTATAATATCTAAAGTACAACCAACAAAAGGACTATTGATTACAATGGTCATTCTCGTCTCAATGTTTGTTGTCGCCTATTTATCTTTTATTGGATTTGGAATTTGGTTTAAACTTTCACATATAATTTTAAGCATCTTCGTCGTTTACTATATATGGGTTCCCTTTAGGGCAATTGGCGAGTATCAAACCCGCTATGCAATTCAAGAAGAAACAAAAGTTCTTAAAAAAGTTGATAAGTTAAAAGCAAATTTTATTTCTTTAATGAGTCATGATTTAAAAACACCTGTTGCAAAAATCGCTGGAATTGCTGATATTTTGAGAGTTCAATACACAAATGAACCTAAGCAAAATCAATTACTAGGCGACATAGTAAATTCAACGAAAGAGCTTAATAATTTTATAACTTCAATATTAGACTTAACAAAAATTGAATCGCGAAATTTAGATTTAAGATTAGAAAATAAAGATATTAATAATCTAATTGAGGGAACTGTTGATAAGCTAAAATACGAAGCTCGCGAAAAAGAGATGACTATTGAAACTGAGCTAAGTCCACTTTATCCAATCAAAATTGATACGGTATTGATCAATCGTGTTCTTGCGAACTTAATTGGTAATGCAATTAAATACGCAGGGCAAGGATGTGAGATATTTGTTAAAACTTGGGATGATGAGTCATGGGTTTATGTAGAAATTAGTGATAATGGAAAAGGTATTAGCGAGGAAGAGTTAGAGAATATATTTGAGAAGTTTTATCGTGTAAAAAATGATGACAGTCATAAAATTAAAGGTTCGGGCTTGGGACTTTATTTGGTAAAATACTTTATCGAACTTCACCAAGGATCGATCGAAGCAAAGAGTAAAATAGGCGAAGGAACGACGTTTCTTGTTACATTAAAAAATGAATAATAATTTGAAAAATAAATAATAATTGAGGAGCATTTATGCATAAGGTTTTAGTAGTTGATGATGACAAAGTTTTACAACAGTCAGTAAAGCAAGCATTGGTCTTTCATCATTTTGACGTAGAGGTTGCGGATAATGGTAAAGAAGCTGTCGCTGCAGTTTACAGAGAAAATTATGACTTGGTTGTAATGGATGTAAACATGCCTGAAATGGATGGTATTGAAGCTCTTATGGAGATTAAAAAACATGATCCATCAATAATTGTTCTAATCCTAACTGCATATTCCAATGTTAGTGATGCGGTTAAAGCTGTTAAAGAAGGGGCCTTTAATTATTTAGAGAAGCCGATAACTTCTGAAAACTTAGTAGCATTAATTAAAAGAGCTTTAAAAGCAAGGTCGATGGTTGAGACAACAGCTTTTTCTGCACCAACTTTATCTCTTGGTAATGACGGTGATGATAAGTTTGTTGGTGAATCAAACTCAATGAAAAAAGTTTTCGATGTAATTTCAAAACTTGCTAAGGTTAATACACCTGTTCTTATACGAGGGGAATCAGGTACAGGTAAAGAATTAGTAGCTAAAGCGATTCATTTTAATGGACCAAGAAAAGATAATAAATTTGTAGCTGTTAACTGTGGTGCGATCTCAGAGAACCTTATAGAGTCTGAATTATTTGGACACGAAAAAGGAGCATTTACAGGAGCGGACGCTAGAAAGATTGGTAAGTTCCAATATGCTGAAGGGGGAACACTTTTTCTTGATGAAATTGGTGATATCTCTCCAACAATGCAAGTTAAACTTTTAAGAATTCTTCAAGAGAAAAAATTCACTCCAGTTGGATCAAATAGAGAAATCACTGTTGATGTAAGAATCATTGCGGCTTCACATAAGCCTTTTGAAGAAATGATTAAAGATGGAAGCTTTAGAGAAGATTTATTTTATAGATTAAATGTTCTTCCAGTATATTTACCTCCATTAAGAGAAAGAAAGACAGATATTCCACATCTTGTTAATTACTATGTTAATTACTTTAATGAAGTTCATGGTTTAGAAGTTAAAGGTTTAAAACCTGATGCAATGGATGCACTTCAAAACTTTTCATGGCCAGGGAATATTAGGGAATTAAGAAATACTATTGAGCATTGTTTTATCATGGAGTCTTCAGACTATGTAACTCTTGAAGCAATTCCGATGAAAATTAAAGATGGCTCTGATGCTTTACCTGCTGAAGATAATAATCAAGATGCAGTAATTGATTTCAAAAGCATTAAAAGCTCTGTCCTTGATAAAGACCCTTCTGAAATTGATGACTCTCAATACAAATTTGTCTTTGCAACTAAAGAAGGAGATCAAATTAAGATGGACTTTCAAGCGGCTAAAGATAAATTTGAAAATGAGTTTATTATTCAGGCTTTAAAATTGAATAAGGGAAAAATAAATCAGACGGCATTAAATGCAAATATTCCCAAAAAGACATTACTTCGTAAAATAGAGAAGTATGAAATTAACCCTAAAGAATATTACTAAAATGAAACGTCTATTCATATTCATATTTATAATTGTTGCAATCATTGTTTTAGATCAATGGTCTAAAGTGTATGTGATGAATAATTTTTATGTCGGTGAGAGTTATCCGGTAATTAAAGGTCTCTTTAATTTTACATATGTTCGAAATACTGGTGCCGCTTTTGGTTTTGGTGGTCAGTACCCTGACTGGATACGCTATACAATTTTTAGGGCCTTACCAGTGATTGCATGTGGCTGGTTATTTGTTCTTCTATTAAAATCTTATAAAGATAAGGTTTTAATTAGTTGTGCTTATACACTTATTTTTGCTGGAGCTGTTGGAAACTTGATTGATAGGTTTAGACTTGATTATGTAGTTGATATGTTTCACTTCTATTATAAATCGTCACACTTTTCCGTTTTTAATGTCGCTGATAGCGCTATTTCAGTTGCAGCAGGTCTTTTGATAATAGATTTTTTTGTTGAAAGAAAAAAAGAAAAACTAGCAAATGCTTCCCAGCTTTAAAATTTGGGGAGAAATCATTTACCTTTATCCTTTCTTGTTGGGGATCGCTTGGGTTTTAGCGTTTAAGATTAGCCACTCTTTAAACATTGAAGTTAAAAAGCTTAACGGCCTTCTTTTTGCTCTATTTGTATCAAGCTGGTTGGGTGCAAAACTCTTTTTTATAATTACCTCTGAATACATTGATAAGACAAAATTCCTAACAAGCTCAAATTTTTGGCTAGGAGGTGGATTTGTTTTTTATGGTGGATTAATATTTGGATTAATTGCCTTGATCATTTTTAGCAAGCTGACAGATCAAAACCTAAAGAGGTTTTACTTTTTAGTTATTCCATTAACATTATCTCATGGGATTGGAAGAGTTGGTTGTTTCCTAGCCGGTTGCTGCCATGGAAGTTTCTTTTTACCTGTACAATTATTAGAAGCGACAGGTCTTTTTACTATTTCATTCATAGCTTATAGAAAATTCTTAAGAAGTAATAGACTTCTTCCATTCTACTTAATTTGCTATTCAGTATTGCGCTTTATTCTTGAATATATAAGGAATGATGAAATAAGAGGGGTCTATCTAGGGCTCTCAACATCGCAGATCATCTCGTTAGTGCTATTAACTATCGGTATTATAGTGAGTTATAGAGATAGGGCGAGTAGAATGACGCACAATTAATGGATAATTATCTTTGTTTGTGATAATAAATTTTAGGATTTAATAATATTTAAAGAGGATATATGAAGAATAAATTACGCTTTGTGACAGCTGCCAGCTTATTTGATGGCCACGATGTTTCAATTAATATCATGAGAAGACTTCTCCAATCTAAAGGCGTTGAAGTTATTCATTTAGGACACAATAGATCTGCTCAAGAGGTTGCTCGCGCTGCAATTAATGAAGATGTTCACGCAGTAGCAATAAGTTCTTATCAAGGTGGTCATAATGAGTACTTTAAATACGTAAGAGAACTTCTTGATAAATCTGGTGGTGAGCATATTCGCATCTTTGGTGGTGGTGGTGGGGTAATCACTCTTAAAGAAATCTCTGAACTTGAAAAAAATGGAATCACAAAAATCTATCATCCAAAAGATGGAATGAACTTAGGCCTTGAAGGGATCATTGATGATATGATTGAAAAGGCAAATTACGATATATTAAATAATTATAAATTTGAAAAAAAATCAAAACTTACAGATCAAGAAATATCAAAAGTAATTACATATATAGAGGACAAAGGAGAGCTTCCTTTTAAAGTTGAAGATTCAAAAGTGCCAGTTCTTGGTATTACAGGAACAGGTGGAGCAGGTAAGTCTTCTCTAATTGATGAGCTCTTATTAAGATTCTCCCGTTATTACTCTGATAAAAGAATTGCTTTGATTTCAGTAGATCCTACTAAAAAGAAAACACAAGGAGCACTTCTTGGAGATAGAATTAGACTAGGTTCCGCTGGGTTTGAAAATATTTTTATCCGCTCTTTAGCCACAAGAAATTCAAACAATGAATTATCTCCACAAATTGAAAATGTAGTGAAGTTTTTAAAAACAGAAGGGTTTGACTTAATAATTGTTGAAACTTCAGGAATAGGACAAGCTTCAGACTCTATAACAACAATTTCAGATAAATGTGCCTATGTAATGACTCCAGAGTATGGAGCTGCCACTCAGCTTGAAAAAATTGAGATGATTGAAGTTGCAGATTTTATAGTTGTAAATAAATTTGAAAAACCAAGAAGTGAAGACGCACTTCGAGATATAAGAAAACAGTATAGAAGAAATCATAAACTCTTTGCTGGCCACCCTGGAAGTCCTGAAGATGATGGACTACCAATCTATGGAACTATGGCAAGTAAGTTTAATGATATAGGAGTTAACTCGCTTTTCATGGATATTGTTAAGGCATTTGACTTTGAAACAAGCTCACTTGAATTAATTTGTGATAAAGCTTCTAAAGAGAAAAAAGCAATTATACCGGCAGCTCAAATCCAATATTTAAGAACAATTGGAAGTACCGTAAGAGACTATAATAATAAAACAAAAAATCTAGCAAAACTAATGCTTGATTTTGATGCCTGTGAAAAATCAATTGAGCTTTCTAAAACGGAAAGTGTAAAAAAAGAATTGAGAGAGATTTGTAGTGAACTTAAAGATTTAATTGGTGACGAAAACTTCAAGTTGATAGATCAATTTGATGATTCAATTGAACAGTTTAAAGCTGGAAAGTTTACTTATAAAGTTAGAAATAAAGACATTAACGTTGATACAAAATATATTTCTTTGTCTCATCAAGCAATTTCTAGAGTTGGATTTCCAAAATTTACAAATAAATCAAATAAAATTGAATTCATAAGAAATCAAAACCTTCCGGGATTCTTCCCGTATGCAACAGGTATTTTTCCATTTAAACGTAAAGATGAAGACCCTAAAAGAATGTTTGCAGGTGAAGGTGGACCAAAAAGAACGAATGAAAGATTTCATTATCTTTCAAAAGATGATCCGGCTAAAAGATTATCAACGGCCTTTGACTCGGTAACTCTTTACGGTGAAGATCCAGACTTTAGACCAGATATTTTTGGTAAAGTTGGTGAGGCCGGAGTAAGTATTGCCACTCTAGCAGATATGAAAGATTTATTTTCCGGTTTTGATTTAACTAGTCCTTCGACATCAGTTTCAATGACTATAAATGGACCAGCCCCAATACTTCTTGCAATGTATATGAATACAGCAATTGAGGGAGCTTTATCTGGTGATGATCGAAATAACAGAGAGAAGCAAATTGAAGTGATGAAACAAGTTAGAGGAACTGTTCAAGCGGATATCTTAAAAGAAGATCAAGCACAAAATACTTGTATCTTTTCTCTAGAGTTTTCAATGAAGTTGATGGGAGATGTTCAAGAGTTTTTCTGTAAAAACAATATAAAAAATTATTATGCTGTTTCAATAAGCGGTTATCACATAGCTGAAGCCGGAGCTAATCCAATAACTCAATTAGCTCTTACTCTTTCAAATGGATTTACATTTGTTGAGTACTATCTAAGTCGCGGACTTCATATTGATGAATTTGCAGGAAATTTATCGTTCTTTTTTAGTAATGGGCTTGATCCTGAATATTCAGTTATCGGTAGAGTTGCACGAAAAATCTGGGCGATAACGATGAGAGATAAATATGGTGCAAATGAAAAATCTCAAAAATTAAAGTACCATATTCAAACTTCTGGTAGATCTCTCCATGCTCAAGAAATAGATTTCAATGATATTAGAACAACTCTTCAAGCATTTTTAGCATTAAGTGATAATTGTAACTCCCTTCATACAAATGCCTATGACGAAGCAATCACAACTCCTACGGAAGAATCTGTACGCCGTGCAATGGCAATTCAGATGATTATCAATAGAGAGTTTGGATTGAATAAAACGGATAATCCAATGCAAGGATCTTATATAATTGATGAGCTTTGTGACCTTGTTGAGGAAGCCGTAATTTCTGAATTTGAAAATATTTCTGATAAAGGTGGAGTTTTAGGTGCAATGGAATCCATGTATCAGAGATCTAAGATTCAAGAAGAATCACTTTATTATGAAACTTTAAAAGATACAGGCGAGTTTCCTATTATTGGAGTAAATACTTATCTTGCAAAAGATGTAGAAGCTCAAATGGAACAAGATATAGAACTTACACGTGCAAGTTACGAAGAAAAAGAAGAGCAGATTACAAGACTTCGAGACTTTCAATCAAAAGACCCTAAGCGCGCTAAGGAATGTTTGGCCAATATTACAAATGCAGCCCTAAAAGATGAAAATATATTTGAACATATTCTTGAAGCCGTAAGGTATTGCTCGCTTGGGCAAATAACGGAAGAGCTTTATAAAGTTGGTGGAAAATATAGAAGGAATATGTAGTGAAAAAAGCAAGTGTATATACAAGAGGTGGAGACAAAGGTGAAACAAGTCTTGTCTCAGGGAGTCGAGTAAGTAAAGGTGCAGCTAGAATTGATCTATATGGAGAAGTTGATGAGTTAAATTCTTTCATCGGTTTGGCTTGTACGGAATTAGAAGAAAAAAATATCGATGAAAAACTACATGCTTATTTACTTTTAATTCAATCAAGACTTTTTGATCTAGGCTCAAACCTAGCATGTGAAAAAGAATTTGCTACAAAGTATAAGCTTCCTTCACTATCAGGTGAAGAAATAACTAAAATGGAAGAGTATATTGACCTTTTAAATTCTAATCTTGAACCTCTAAAGCACTTTATCCTTCCTGGAGGAACAAAGGCCTCTAGTCTATTTCATGTTTGTAGAACGATCTGTAGAAGAGTTGAAAGAAGTCTAATTCGCTTTCAATCGACTGAAGAATTACCTGAAAACAGTGTGAAATTTATAAATCGTTTATCAGATTTTTTATTTATTTGTGCAAGATATTCAAATTTTTTAGAAAAAAAAGAAGAACATTTGTGGAAACCTTAGAGAAATAAAAGTCTCTCGCCAATACTAGAGCTAAGCTTTTTACGATTAATTTTATGAAAAAT
>CAKZJW010000122.1 GCA_937120495.1 uncultured Oligoflexia bacterium | reverse complement strand
CCTTCCCAAATATATGGAACTTCGCTTTTTCTTTTAAGAAGGGCGTTAATCTTTTTGTTTTGTTCGTACATTTTTTTAAGAATGTCATTTTCTCTCCTTGATTTACTTCCATTATTGGCAGTAGTTTTGATTACTTTTGTTTTCTTTAATCTTGTAATTCTGGCTTCACCTGCAAATAAAAGCGCAGGTATCCCCATTACAAAAATAATTGCAATAATTTTATTCATTTAGATGTCCTAGTTAATTAATTTAAAGTTCTCTCACCATTTACAATAAGTGGTATTCCCTTTGAAAAGTACTCCTTAGTTTTGACATCAATTCCATTAATGATCTTTGTCTTTCCTCTATTTATATAAAGTATTGAAGAGTCTCCTTCTAAGATTTCATAATCTGATCTATTGACTAGCTTTTTCATCGCATGATTTATAACTCCATGCTTAACTTCTACAAACTGATGTGGCTTGCTCGCACTATGAGACAAATTAAAATAATATTTTCTCTGCTTAGTTATAACCAAAAGATTCGATAATTTTCCTTCAATCTTAGGTTTTATGGCCAAAGTCTTTTTATTATTTGTAACCTTAAAATATACGTCCTGTTGGCTACCTCCATACATGAAGCTAATAACTTCAGATTCAAATGAAAGAGTTGTAAGTAGGTTCAAACTTAAAAATAATGTCGTTACTTGATTCATTAATATATAAAATGTCACTTATTCCTCCTTGTAAGCCAATTCATCTATTGAAAGCACTTTGTAATAAAATGGGTTTTCATCGCTTCCCTCTAATCCAATTTTAAATGCCATAAGCTTATCCTTTGAGTTTATTATAATTTTACAAAAACCTTGCTCTAATGACTTAAGGCTTAGAACTTTTGAGATCTCTAACTCAAATGGATCTTTCTTTAAAATACCCAATATTCCAGAACTAACTGTAGTATCATCAGGTTCACCGCTAACAATACTCTTAAATCCCTCAAGACAAACACTCTCAGACAGCATCCTTTCTTCAAAAACTGGATGTCCCTGATATACAAAGTACTTTTTTTCAAAAATCAACAAAACAAGGATGACAACAAAGATCAAAGACGAAATCGCCATCATAATTCTTAATTTTTTATTCTCATTCATAAAGGTTGCTTGAAAATCATCGTAACTCACGCTTGCCTCCTCTATTTCGTTTATTAATTAGCCCTTTAGTAGATCTACTTTTGATCGTTTTCTTATCCAAAGTATTTTTACTTACACTCCTAGTGGAGTTTTTAACTTTGGACTCTATCCTTTTATCGCCTAGCTTTTCTTTACTGTTTTTTGCAATATTGGATCTCCGTTCAGACTTACTAGATTTTGACTCAATTCTATTACTCTCTTTTTGAGTATTAAATTTAGAGGTAGTACTAGTTTGAGCTTTTTGATTCTTTAAAGTACTTTCTTTAGTCTTTAACTTTGATTTTTGATCACTTGAAGCAAATCGATTGCTCTTTAAATTAGAGAACTTTGAAGAGGATTGTGACTTACTATCTCTAAGCTGATTAATACTTCTAGTTGCTTTGTTTAATCCGTTCTTACCTCTTTTAAATGTTCTCTTACTAGATTGTCTAAAACGAGTAATCATTGGAAGCATTGATAAAGCATGAGTTCCAGAGCTGACCATCATTGATCCCATTTTTGCTCCTGCGCTATGTATTCCATCGCCTTTAATCATCCCATAAGTAATGAGTGGAGAAATAAGTAAAAGTAGAGTCACTCCAAAAAGCCATACGAGATTATTGATACTGGCAAATGCCACTTCACCAACTGCTGCACTGTTATGCATTGAGTTTCCGACTAGACCTAAGATTGCAACAATGACAAAAGGTAAAATCATACACCATAGACTCGCCTGGATAGTTCCTTTAAGAGCATCTTTAGTCCAACCTAAAAAATACATGATTGCAGTAAATCCAGCGAATATATAAGTTAGATGATAAACACTTGAATAAATAAGCTTTAAAAGCCAGATAAATACTTTTGAAAGAACAAAAAATGAAGTTGCCACAAGATCGTTTAAATTTGGAATAGCAAATGCCTCTAATGAACTCCAAGAGCTTTTCTTTTTGGTTTTAACTTTTACATTGAACCATTTCTTAACGAATAGATTTCTTGGGCTGATTCGCTTTAGAGTCTTTGAAGCTGTTATTAGAGAAATATCTACTGCCTTAGTGTGAACATTGTAGAAAGCTCCCATGAAAACAACGATTATCAAAAGCTTCTTTAGTACTCCGGCAAAGTTCATCTCTCCAAGAAATTCAATAACTAATGCAACGGTAAATACAGGTGCTATAAAGTATCCAGCGATCACTATCAACTCTTTATAGAGCATAAAAACTGATGGATCAGAGATCAAAAGCATGTCTTTTAAGATATTGATGCTCATTTCTTTAATACTCCATAAGATTTCTCTTTTTGTATCTGCTTAAACCTTTCAGCTTCTAATTGCTCTGCCAATAATCTATTACTTGTAGACATCTTTTCTAAGATCTCAAGTTGCGTATTATGCATCTCAATATTTTGCTCATAGATAAGAGCTGTATTTCTAGCTGTTAACTGTGTTGCTCGACCTGTTGTTTTGGCAATTGCTGAGTTTTTAATTTGATGAACGGCAAGCTTTGATTTTTTCTCATTAATCCTTTTTTGCTCTTTAACCTGATGCTTAGTTTTGTCTTCATTATTTTTTATGTCTTTGTATTCATTCATCAGACTTTTAAGTTCACTCATTGAGTATTTTAATTCTCTAATGGCCCAGTTAAGCTCACCCAAGTTCGCCGCTTCTTTTTTTGCAGCTAATGATTCAACTACAAAAAGAATCCTCTCGGCTCTGAAATATTGATCTTGAAATAGTTCGTTATATTTTTGCATTTGTTTTGTATATTTTTCAGCGTTAGATACTAATCTTTCTAGTTCATTAAGTTGCGTTGCTGTTGTTGTTGCTATTTCAATTAGTACTGCTGTCTCTTCACCAAACATAGACGCGGACACTGGTTTATTCAGGATTGAGGCTAGCAAACAAGCTGTAAGTTCTTTTTTCATACACCCTCCAAAAAGTCTGGATATTTAATTCTTGTATAATTCCTAAAGGCCATATCAAAATCTAAATACTTTCCCTGATCTTCGAAATATTTATCAATCTTTTCGTTATCATCCTTACTGGAAGTAAAAAGTTCATACTCTAGTGGAGACGAGTAATATCGAACTATCTTTTGAACTTCTTCACTCAATATCAAGAACTCAGAGTATTCTCCTCTGTTGGATCTAACGGTATCAAGGAGGCCAAGTTGAAAGTCAGTAATAAATGGAGTTTTACCAATATTTTGCTTAAACAAAAATTTATAATAAGTATTTTGAATTATGACTCTACCAAGCTGTGTTTCACTAAAGTCATCAAGGTTTTGCGATATAGCAATTGCACTTGCATTATGTTTTCTAAATGTTCTAAAACATTCAGCAATATAATCGGCATTATTTTTAAGAAGTCCCCAGCACTCATCAAAAACAAAAATCTTCTTGCCTGCGAGTTGCTTACAATACTCTATCAAATAGAC